>JALYWD010000444.1 GCA_030852885.1 Chloroflexota bacterium
GTTTTGGCGCCATTTGTCTCCGGATCAGGCCGCTTGCGCTTTCGAAACAGCGCCGCGTCAATCGGGTCATTGCGCCGCGCGTGGCTGCACGGATAATTGCGGTATCAGGTGCGCTGGTGAATGTGGATGAGCGCGACGAGCCGGGATCGGCCCAGGATGAAAGAGGAGAACACCATGCCCAACCGTTATCTCTCGCCGGAAACGATGCCCGCGCCGTTTGGCTATTCGCACGTGGTGGAATCCACCGGCACGCGCACGGTCCACATTGCTGGCCAGGTACCGTTGAACGCCCAGAACGAGCTGGTGGGCGAAGGAGACTTCCAGGCACAGGTGCGCCAGGCGTTCGAGAACGTGCGTTTGGCCCTGGAGGCGGCCGGCATGACCTTCAATGATGTCGTGAAGATGCAGTTCTTCCTGACGGACATCGCCGACCTGCCCCAGGTGCGCGGGATCCGGGACGAGTACATCAACACGGACCAACCACCGGCCAGTACATCAGTCCAGGTGGTCGCACTGTACCGGCCAGAGGTCATGTTCGAGATGGATGTCGTCGCTACCGCGTAGTTTCTTCTCGCGTTGGATGTCCCGTCAGCCCAACGGCGTAGCTGCCAAGGGCGACCGCCGCTCCGTCCTCCAGGACCGCGAACAGCGGGTCTGGTCGCCCCGTTTTGGCAACCAGGCCCGCTCGTACCTCATAACCCGCGTACGATCCCGCCAGGGCGCCTGCAACGCCAAGCGCTGCGCCGAGAATTGGTTGTAGTCCAGCGTTCCTGCACAGCAGGGCGCCGGCAAGGCCGCCGAGGCCCGCGCGCACAACCAGCGATCCGGGCATGAGGCGGCTCGGCGTGAATGGCAACTTGTCCACCACGAGTTCGCCAGCAGCACTGGCGAGCAATAGTGCGGCGACTCTCGGCGAGGTCAGGACCTCCGGGAGGCCCCGCTGATCTCCGCCGCGTTGCCGTGCGGCCAGGCTGAGCAGCGCCAGGGGAAGCTGCGACCTCATCCCCGCCACGACACCGAGAGCCGCCGCCCGCACCATCATGTCAGTCTCGTCTGCCATCACTCGTCCTCCGGTCTCATTCGCGACGTTGCACCCGCTCCGGGCACCCGTGCGTCCAGCTATCCTACGTGCCCGCGCAGGGTGGTCCACAGCAATGCGCAACAGGTGGGCCAGTGGTCGTGAGCAGGGCGCTATGAACAGTCGCTGGGTGCTGCGTACAGGTTTGTCGCTATTGGCGTTGTCAGCGCTGGCCGGGGCCAATGCAGGCGCCCAGGCTGACCGCAATTGCGATGACTTCGCGAACCAGCCCGATGCACAACAGTCGTTAAACAGCACCTACCCCGACGATCCCAACCGGCTGGATGCCGACAAGGACTGGATCGCCTGCGAGGATTTCTTCGAATTGACTGACGAAGAAGCAGCGCGCGTAGTGCCGGCAAACCTGGTCAACGGCTCGGCTCAGTCAACGCCGGAACCGACGCCGGAACCGGCGCGGAAGCCAGCGCGGGACGACTCTGCCCCCGCCGCGTCCGCCCCTGCTGCCCCGCCTGCAGCTCCAGCCGGCGTGAGCTCGCGCATTGACCCGCCGGCGGACCTGATGGCCCAGGTCGCTTCGTGCGAAGTCGTGGCGGTGTCGTCACGGAGCATCGCGGCGGCGGGGTGCCCGGGGGTCGGTTCAATCGTTCTCCGGCCGCCTGCTGGCACGCCGCGCATGCGCTCCCAGGTCATCATCCGGCCGGGAGCGGCGTTTGGTGCGGCAAACGAGCGAACGGCCACGGCCGCGCAGACGGCGGTCCTGGGTGACAAGGCCGGAAAGCGCGATCGTGACCAGGACGAGCGCCCCCGCAAGAAGCGCCAGAAGGGCACGGGGCAGGGCTCCACGCGCACAAAATGACCCCGGCGGAATCGGCCGGGGTCCTGATTCGCCCTCCGGCTAGTCCGCGACGGAGAACGCCTGGGCCCGCGGCTGCGCGGGGAGCTTGCCGCGCGGGAGCGGCGGCATGTTCGCCTCTGAGGCCAGGGCATTGAGGGCCTGCACCGTGCGGCGGTGGCGTGGTGTGCGCCCGCCAGACTCCCAGAGCGAGACCGTGTGATTCGACGCTCCGATGCGCGCGGCCAGTTCGGTCTGCGTCAACTTCAGGTGATGCCGAAGTGTGCGTACCCAGGTGCTGGGAGTATCGCTCCATTCCGGCGGCGCGGGATTGCGCTCCATCGTGATGGTGATACGAACACCGTCCTGCGCGGCCATCTGCAAGGTCGCGAAGGCTGCGGCGAGTTCAGCAGGGTCTTGCGATCGGATGTCGAGTCGCATGCGGCTCCCTCTCGGTGAAACGGCAACTGCAGCACGGTGCGTAGCGCCGGCGCTGGAGAGTTGGGCGCCCGGGAACCCCAGATGGAGACCAGACAATTCCCAGGCGCGCGCATGATAGCAGATATCCGACTGAAATCATCGGATATCTGCTGGTCACCCGATACGCCGGTGAATCACCGGATGGTGGAGGGGAGGATGTGCATCTGGCTCCGGTACTTCGCCACGGTCCGCCGCGCGATGCGGATGCCGTGATCGAGCAGGCGGTCGCTGATTTGCGCGTCACTCAGGGCGCGGCCGGCGGCGGCTTCTTCGCTGATGATTTGCTGGATGACATGCTTGATGCTGAGCGACGCCGCGAAGAGATCGCTCATCGGGATCACCTTGCGTGACGGCAGCATGACGAACTTGCCGGCGACAGCCCGGCTACACGTCGATTCATGCACGCCAAGCGCGTTCGCCACCTCGCTGCGTGTAAGGGGACGCAGGCCGCGGGCGTCTCCCCGGATATACGCCTCCTGGTACTGGCACACATACTCGGCCACCCGCATCAGGGTCTGCCGCCGCTGCCGCACCGCCCAGATGAACTGTTGCGCCCGGCTGACCTGCGTGCGCGCGTGGGAGATCGCCTCCGCGTCTGCCGCCGCCGCGGTTGCCGGAGCATTGCCGTTCGGCTTGGCGATTGAGCGATAGAACGCTTCAGTCTGGAGACGATCATAGATGGCGTTCGGGACTTCGATGGACAGCGTGCCGCCGTCAACACTGACCACGACATCTGGCACGATGTGACCGCCGGTCGAGGGCGAGGTCCACGTTGCCGACTCTTGCGACTGCAGCGGGTGTGGCGTGAGCTGGTCGCGGATGAACGCGTGCGCCGCCTCGATTTCTTCGACTGTCGTGTTCAGATCCCGCGCAATGCGGTTCAGCCGCTTGGCGCCCAGGGACTCCAGGTGATCGCGCAGGACCGCCTCGACGGGTGCTGGAACAGGATGCCCCTCACGCTGAAGGAACTGTGCCTGCAGGAGGAGCGACTCCTGCAGCGATCTGGCAGCAACGCCGGGCGGTGATATTTCCTGGATAAGGAGGAGGACCGCTTCGACCTCCTCCGGTTCGGCGTCGACCTGCTCGGCAACCTCATCCAGCCCGATGGTCAGGAACCCGCGGTCATCCAGCGCGTCTACGATGATGAAGGCCATGGCGCGCTGGGCGTCATCTGTCAGCGACGCGAGCGCGGACTCCAGAATCTGGTCTCTCACGTCCATCGCACTGGCGATAAACGTCATCGGATCGAAATCCGGGTCAGCGGACGATGTTGGCCGGTACTCCGCGTCGGAGCGCGGGGGGAGATCGTCGGTGCGGCTTGAGATCGTGGTGTCTGCCGTGCGGAGGCGGCAAGACTGACACGCTTCACCGCTGGTGCGGCGGCCACAGACCGGACAGACCGGACAATCCTCAAGTTCGAGGGCGGGATTTTCATCGAGCGCGTCGTGAATCGTTGCTTCCAGTTCAGTCTGGGAAAGACTGAGGATGTGATTCGCCTGCATGAGGAGCGGCGAAAACCCCTGATGGAGCTCTGCCGCTTGCTCCATGCCGGTGGTCATGGTCTGCATGAACTCAAGCCCGCCTTCTTGCACCATGCTCGTATTGCCTGTATGGCACCTCAGCAAGACTCGTGCCACCACTATGTACGCAGGCTACATTACGGGGAGAAGGCTGGGGGGAATGGATGGTATCGCTGGGAGGAATGGACACTTACTCGCGGGCCAGAATGTGGAGGTGAAGCCGGTGGCTCGCACCGGCGGGGGGTGTTTTGGCAGGGCGGCCCGAATATTGCGTGCGCACCCCAGAGAGGCGAAATCGGTGGCTGACTGAGGAGCCCGCGAGTAATGGTCCATACCGTGATCCGCGTCTGGCTTCTGCTTGTCTGAGCCCTGGCCCGACCAGCGACTGAAACCAGTGTTGCGGATCAATCCCGCAACATGTTTGCGATACCGCAAGGACCGTGCCAGAGACACGGCGGAGCATGGTAAAAGGGGAGAATGGTAGATTCGTTGAGGCAAGACTGGACCGCAGACGCTTCGTGGTCATTGGAGGCAAAGTGCCGTATCGGATCTTGATCGCAGATGACAGCGATGCCATACGCGACGTATTGAACGAGGCGTTGCAGGACGAGGGGTATGACATAACCGAAGTTGCTTCGGGCGACGCCGTCATCGAGGCATTCAATGAGAGCAATGGGTCTGCGCCGGACCTCGCGCTCATGGACATCCGCATGCCGGGGAAGGATGGGCTGGAGGTTCTCCGCACACTGCGTTCGACCCGGGACAACGAACTGCCAATTATCGTCATGACGGCGTTTGGGTCAGCGTCTACGGCGATCGAGGCAATGAAGCTCGGCGCCTTCGACTACATCGCCAAGCCATTCGAGCTGGACGAAGTTACCGTGGCGGTGGAGCGCTTTTTCGAGCGGCGCGATCTCAGTGAACGCGTTGTCCGCATGATGGCGGAAAGCAACAAGGACGAAATTCTCATCGGTGACAGCCCAGCCATGCAGGATGTCTACAAGACGGTTGGCCGCGTGGCCCGTTCCGATGCCACCGTCCTGGTCCTGGGTGAGACCGGCACCGGCAAGGAGCTGGTGGCGACGGTCATGCACCGCAACTCCACGTACTCAGCCGGACCCTTGATCAAGGTCAACTGCGCCTCCCTGCCAGAAACGTTGCTGGAGAGCGAACTGTTCGGCCACGAAAAGGGGGCTTTTACCGGCGCGGTGGCTCAACGCAAGGGACGCTTCGAATTGGCCAACAAGGGCACTATCTTCCTGGATGAGATCGGCGAAACCACCCTCTCCACCCAGAAGAAGCTGCTTCGCGTGCTGCAGGAGCGCGAGTTCGAGCGTGTCGGTGGCACGAACACCATCAAGATCGACACGCGGATCATTGCCGCCACGAACAAGGACCTTACCCGTGAGATCGAAACCGGGAATTTCCGGGAGGATCTTTTTTACCGGCTCAACGTCATTGCGATCAATCTGCCCGCGCTGCGTGAGCGGCACTCGGATATTCCACTCCTTGTCGAGCACTTCGTGAACAAACACCGGTACGGGCGTGGTGCACCGCCGGCGCGCATCAGCCAGGAGGCGATGTCGCGGCTCATGAACCACGACTGGCCGGGCAACGTGCGTGAGCTGGAAAACACCATTGAGCGTGCGGTGATCATGGCACGGGGCGGGGTCATCGTGGCCGAGCACATCACCTTCCCGGGTCAGGACACGCGTCGCACCGTTCTTGATGTTGTCCAGGCCATTTCCGACGGCATGTCGCTGCCTACGTTTCTGCGGGAGGCAGAGACTCGCTATGTGCGCGAGGCGCTCCGGCAGGCGGGGGGAAACGTCTCGGTGGCCGCTGGCCTGATGGGAACGGACACGGCTGAGGCGCAACGGCGCGTTGATGAGTCGCTGGATGCATAGCTGCGAGATGGGACCTACGGTCAAACACCCAGGCGATATGTGGCACAAGACGTGCTTTGGATTCGGAGGACGCACTCGCTCAACGTGTCCGGCCGGCGCGTGCAAGGTGATTAGCGGTGGTCGGTAGTCAAGGTTTACGGGGAATGGTTCTGGTTGTTGATGATGACGAGGGCGTGAGAGCGGTGATGGCCACCGCGCTGGAAGATGACGGTTGGCACGTCGAAACGGCGGCCAATGGGCGGGTAGCACTGAGCCAACTCACGGAGTCGACGCCAGATGCCATCATCCTGGACCTGCGTATGCCGGTCATGGATGGCTTGACATTCGCGGAGCACTATCGGCAGTTTCCAGAGCCCCGAGCGCCACTTATCCTGATCTCCGCCACCGTGACACCATCGGCCGTGGCGCAAACTGGAGCGGTGACTGGCTTGCGCAAGCCGATTGACCTCAATGATCTTTTGAACACCGTACACCGGTACGCCGTCGGCCAAAGCGCATAAGAGCCTACCAGACAGTCTGGCGCTACCGGATTCCGCACCATCCCGCGGCGGCGAGCGCCATGACCTTGCTGGCCGTGACCAGGTGATGAACCTCGACGTATTCGTTGGGCCCGTGGGCCTGTGCAATGCGGCCTGGCCCGAAAATGACGCCCGGAATCCCTCGCTCCGCGTACCAGGCCAGCTCGGAGGCGGCCTGAAACGCCTCGATGCGAACCGGCACGTCCGCCGACGTCAGGCCCCGCGACACCGCCTCGACAAATGGATGATCGACGGGGGTTTCCGCGGGCGGGAAATAGACATCTCGCAGTTTCCAGGTGAAGCGCGGCGGATGGTCACGCAGCCAGGGGTCGAGCCGGCAGACATCGGCGACGTAGCTTTCGATCTCCTGTTGGATCTGCTGCAACGTCTCGCCGGGCAGGAACCAGATGTTGTATTCCAACGAGCAATAGTCCGGAGCAGTGCCCGGGTTCGAGATGGTGCGGAGTTGGCCACCTTCGCCGCCGCCGGGACCTCCGGCGATCATGCCAGGCATGATGCTGTTGAAACCCGGCGGGAGCAGGGGATGCTGCCGCAAGTTCGCCCACTGCCGCTCCAGGTCCTGCAGCGCCGTGGCGATACGCATGCCCTTCTCGATCGCGTTGATCCCCGCGGTTGCGCCATGTCCACCCGCGTGGATGCTGCGGTAGCGGTTACCCGCGTGGCTTTCACGCCCTGCGACTTCGATGCGCAAGTGAACGAGACCGCCTTCGGCGGGTAGCACCGCCAGGTCAGTTGGTTCCGCGACCAGCGCGGCATCGACTTGCGGCACGCGCTGCAGGAGCTCTCGCAAGCTCTGTCCCACCACCTCTTCGTCCGCGTCAATGTGCAGCCAGAGATCACCAGCCAGCCGCACATCGGCCTCACGCAGCACCCAGGCCGCCATCAGGGCGCAGGCGACGCCGCCCTTCATATCGGCCGCGCCGCGTCCCCACAACCTGCCGTCTACGACTTCGCCGGCCCAGGGATCATGGGACCAGGACCGGCGGTCACCACCGGGCACGACATCGACATGGCCATTAAAGGCAAGTGAACGGCCATGCCCCGAGCCCGGCAGGTGTGCGGCCACGACCGGGTAACGCGGGGTCTGTTGCCAGCGCTCGACCGTGAAGCCGAGTTGGTCGAGCCAATCAGCGACGATGTCCTGCGAGCGGTTCGCCTCGGTCTCGAACTCCGGGTTGTGCTGCGATTGGCTGTCTGAGCGGCAACTGACCAGGCTTTGCGTCAGGGACACGAGGCGATCAACGTTGGCATCGACGGCGTTGATGATTGCCGATGCCTGCGCGCGGTCTACCTCGTCGTGCATGTCCGGCATCTCGTTCCTCCGTCGCGGATCAGGCGCGTGTCAGGGTCAGATTGCTACCGTCCGCGCCAAACAGGTGCGCCCGTCGCATATCCAGCTCCAGCAGGACAGGATCGCCGGGTGACACGGGCAGCCGTGGCTCGGCGCGAGCCGTGAAGGCCACGCCGTTCGCCTCGGCACTGACGAACAGGTCTGAACCTACCGGCTCGATCAGGGACACCGTTGCGGTCAGCAATACATGATCCGGCCGGGCATCTCCAGCATGGAGGAGGACACGGATGTTCTCCGGGCGGATACCGATGGCAACGTCTGTCGAGGTTGCGTTGAGCGCCAGGGCACTGAGGTCCCCGGTGATCGGAATTGCCAGGTCCCCGGTCCGCACGGTCGCGCCTTCGTCGGTCCGCTGTATCGTGCCCGCGAGCAGGTTGATGCGGGGACTGCCGAGGAACGCGGCGACAAACGTGTTGGCGGGCGCGTCGTAGACGTGTTGGGGCGGGCCTACCTGCTGCACCACGCCACCGCGCATGACGACGATACGGTCACCCATCGTCATGGCTTCGATCTGGTCGTGGGTGACGTAAATGGTCGTGCGTTGCAGCCGCGCGTGCAGGCGCATCAGTTCTTCGCGCGTTTGCACCCGGAGCTGAGCATCCAGATTGGAGAGCGGCTCATCCATGAGGAAGACGCCGGGTTCGCGCACGATGGCGCGGCCCAGGGCGACACGCTGCCGCTGACCACCCGAGAGTTGCTCAGGACGCCGCTCCAGCAAGGTGTCCAGGCCCAGGGCCTGCGCCGCCTGCGCCACCCGGGCCGCGATTTCGGGCTTGCTCACGCCGGTCATCTTCAGCGGGAACGCGATATTCTCCTGGACAGTCATATGTGGGTAGAGCGCGTAGTTCTGGAACACCATGGCGACGTTACGGTCACCGGGCTTGACGTAGTTGACCAGCTTGCCATCGATGTAGATTTCGCCGTTCGTGACCTCTTCCAGGCCGGCGATCATCTTGAGCAGCGTGCTCTTGCCGCAGCCGGACGGGCCGAGCAGCACCAGGAACTCGTGGTCGGGAATGGTCAGCGAGACGGCATCGACCGCGGCCGAACCGCCCGCGTACTGCTTGCTGACCTGGATAAGAGAGACCTCGCCCACAGTATCTATTCCTTGAGAGCGCCGGCGATTGACCCGGCAATGAAGTAGCGCTGCAGGAAAATGAACACCAGCACCAGTGGCAGCATCGAAAGCACCGCGCCCGCCGAAAGCACACCCCAGTCCACCGAGAAGAGCGCGCGCAGGCTCTGCACGCCGACGGTGAGCGTGAACATCTCCTGTTTGGTGCCAACCACGAGGGGCCACAGGTAGCTGGTCCACTGGTTCATGAACAGGAAGACCCCGAGCACAACCAGGCCGGGGCGCATCAGCGGCAGGATGACGCGGGTGAAGATCTGCCAGTCGGAGCAACCGTCGAGCCTGGCCGCGTTCTCCAGGTCGCCGGGTAGCGACTCGATGAACTGCCGCATCATGAAGATGCCGATGGGGTTGGCCAGGGCCGGCAGGATCAACCCCAGGTACGTGTTCGTCAGCTTCAGGTCGCGCACGATGATGAAGAGCGGGATGAGCGTGGCGGCAAAGGGCACCATCAGGGTCATCAGGACCACGAGAAAGAGGCCGTCCTTGCCGGGGAAGGACATTTTGGCGAAGGCATAGCCTGCCATGCTGTCGATGACGACCTTGATCAGGGTCACGGATGTCGCCACGATGAGCGAGTTCAGCGTCCAGCGCAGGAAGGGGTAATCGGTCAGGAGTGACCGGTAGTTCTCCAGCGTCGGCTGCGCGGGAATCCACTCCGGTGGGTAGGAAAAGAGCGCGACCGAGTCCTTGAGCGAGGCCGAAATCACGTACAGAAACGGCAGCATCGAGACCACAACGGCGAAGAAGAGAATGCCGTAGATGGCAATCAGGTACAGCGAGCGGCCCTGGCGCGGCGGGGTTTGCCCCGAGAGCGTGGGACTCAATTCCGGGAATTCGGTCTGGACAGCCACGTCGTGTCCTCTAGGTTCGCCGCCGGAGCAGCCGAATTTCGATCAACGTCAGGAACAGGATGAAGAGGAGCAGAACGAAGCTGAGCGCGGCCGCGAAGCCAGTTTTGTCATTGAACTGGAACATCGCCTTGTAGATGTACCAGACGACGGTGGCGCTGGCATTCGACGGTCCGCCGTCCGTGAGGATGCTGACGGAGTCGAACAACTGCAGGTTCCAGATGGTGGCCATCACGACCGCGAAGAAGAACGTGGGCCGCATCAGCGGCAGGGTGATGTGGCGGAATTGCTGCCACCCGTTCGCGCCGTCAATCGTCGCGGCCTGGTAGAGCTCCGGCGGCAAGGCGAGAAGTGCTGCCAGGAAAAGCAGCGTCCAGAACCCTACCCCGCGCCACACCTCGAGCATGGCAATGGTTGGCATTACCAGCGAGGTGTTCCCCAGCCAGTTCTGGGGCGGGATGCCGAACCAGCCGAGCATGATATTCAGCGCGCCAAAGTCGCGCTGCACCACGAAGAGCCAGATCAGCGCGGCGGTGACCATGGGCGTGAGCGTGGGCAGGTAGAAGAGGGAACGAAACGGACCGCTTCCGCGTGGCACGCGCTGCAGGCAGAGCGCCATGACCATGCCAATGATGAACACCGACGGAATGGCCAGCAAGCAGTAGTAGACGGTGTTCCAGATCGTGGTGCGCACCAGTGGATCGGTCCAGGCCCGCTGCCAGTTCTGCATCCCTACGAACTCGGCCGGGGTGATGATTCCGCCGTTGTGGAAGGTCAGGTAGAACAGGAAGAGGATTGGAAAGACCAGGAACGCCAGGAAGAAGACCGCGTTCGGCAGCAGGAAGGCATACCCCACCAGGGCGCGGCGCCGGGTTTGCTGGCGCCGCAGCCGGGCGTGCTCTGCCGCCGAAAGCCGCATTTGCGTAATGGGAGCGGGTGCGGCGTCCCCCACGGGGGACGCCGCGAATGCCTCAGGAGCCAAGGAGCCCCGTCACGATCTCGCCGGCCTTGACCATGGCGTCCGCGCCGCTTTGCTCGCCGCGATAGGCGCGCTCTACTTCGGGCCAGAGGCTGGTCAGCATCTCGTAATAATTGTCAGCAATCTGGATGCCCTGCACCTTGGGCACGTACTCCTCCTGCACCTTCTGCAGCAACGAGCTGCTGTAGTCCGGGCTGGAGTCAATACGCACCGTCTGCAGGCCGATGTTGGCCGCGTACGGGTTGATGACGTCCGCGCTGGTCCACCACTTGACCAGCTCCCAGGCCGCTTCCTGGTTCGGGCTCTTCTCGGAAATGGTGGCGTAGCCGAAGTTGCCCATCGTGGTCTGTTTGCCACCTTCTGTGGTGGCCGGTGCCTGGGCCACGCCCAGGCCGAAGGGGACCGGCTTGTCGACCTCCCAAACGACGGCCTGCGGGAACTCGTCCTGCAGGATGGCGATGCGGCCAGCCTCGAAGAGGGCCTTCGAACCGTTCCAGTCGTAGGCGCCCGCCTCGGGAGAGACCTTGTGCACCAGGCGCATGTCCGCCAGGTACTGCGTGCCCGCCGCGCCCCTGGGATCGAGGTTCTGGGCGGTCAGGTCTGGTGTCATGACGTCGGCATCGTCGTTGTGGATGTACGGCAGCCAGTCCCAGTGCGCATAGTTCGGGAAGGAATCGCGGAACTGGAAGCCCCAGACCTGGTCGGTGGTGAGGGCCTTCGCCGCCTCGACCAGGCTCTCGCGGGTGGCCGGGAACTCGGTGATGCCAGCGGCTTCCAGCAGATCTTCGTTGTAGAAGATGCCGAATGCCGCGCCGAGTGCGCCCACCCCGTAGGTGCCGCCATCGAAGTTGGTGACATCCCAGGTGAATGGCGCGATGCCGGCCTTGTCGGCCGCGAACGACTCGGAATCGACAAAGTCCGTGATATTGGCGACCTGGCCGGCGTTGACGAACTTGGCAAGCACCAGGTCAACCAGGTAGACGACATCCGCCGGCTCCGAGGCGTACCCCGCCGTGAGTTCGGCGTCCATCGTTTCCCACTTGAAGAAGGTCGGATTGAGGGCGATGTCCGGGTGAGCCGCCTCGAAATCGGTCTTCATCTGGTCCCAGAACTTGGCGTCGTCCGGGTGATGGGGGCCTTTGATGATGGTGACGGTTGCCTCGGCCTGGCGCTGCCAGCGGCTGCGCCGCGGCTTCGGAGCGGGCGCGGCGACGGCGTTGGCGATTTTGCTAGCGAACACAGCCGAGACACCAACGGCGGTTGCGCGCAGCATGAATTCACGCCGGTTGATGAACCCGTGCCTGAGATCGACGATTGCCTCGTCCCGCAAGCGCTTGCGGTCGGCGAGACTGAGAACTCGCTTGCTCATGCCACCTGCTCCTTCTGCGTACAGTGCTGATCATGCGGCACGGGACAGGAGCGCACGATGCGGCCCCAGGAACCCGTTGCGCCGGTTTGCACCCGTGATTGCGCATTCTGCCACTTGCTGATCAATCTCTCAGGAGTCTATGGTGAGCCTCACAGGCTGTCAATCGTATGGCGCGCCAGTCGCACCACTGGGCGAGGCATGTTCGTGTCGCGAACGGAGTAGACGCAGGAATGGGCAACAGCGCCGGGGGCGTTCATCTTGGTATCGACACCGGTGGAACCTTTACCGATCTGGTGGCTTTTCACCCGGAAAGCGGGGAGCTGACCACCTCGAAAACGCCGTCTGTGCCCACAGAGCCGGGCCGCGCGCTGACAGACGCCATCGCGGCCGCGGACATCGCGCCTGGTGCCATTGCCAGCCTGGTGCATGGCACCACCGTTGGCACAAATGCCCTGATCGAGCGCACTGGCGCGCGGGTCCTGCTGCTGGCCACGGCCGGCCATGAGGACATCCCGTACATTCAGCGCATCAACCGCAAATCGCTCTACGACCTGCGCTGGGTGAAACCGAAGCCCCTGCTGGCCTCACGTCGTGACAGCCTCGGTGTACCCGAACGGCTCAGTTCCGCTGGCGACATCGTCCGCCAACTTGACGTCGATGCGGTGCGCGAGCTGTGCCGCAGTGTGAGCGGGGAGCCGATCGAGGCGGTCGCGATATCGCTGCTCTTCTCCTACGTCAATCCGGATCACGAGCAGCAGGTGCGGCAGATCGTGGCCGAGGAATTGCCTGGGCTGCCAGTTTCCGTATCCCACGAAGTCGCCCCGATCTGGCGCGAATATGAGCGAACCTCGACCACCCTCGCGGACGCCTACCTGAAGCCATTGATGGGACGGTATGTGGCGAGCCTGGACGGGAAACTGCATGACGTTGGCCTGACCACGCCGTGGTCGATCATGAAGTCGAATGGCGGCGCCATGCGCGCCGTGGCGGCGGCGGACAGCCCGATCCAGACGGCGCAGTCGGGCCCCGCCGGCGGGATGCTGGTGGCGCAGGCGCTGGGGGTGCAAGCAGGGCTGCCCAGCCTGCTGACGCTCGATATGGGCGGCACGAGCGCCGACGTTGGCATGGTCCGGGACGGCGAACTGCGCCACACCACGGAGTACGAGATCGAATGGGGTGTACCGGCCGCGATCCCGCTGATCGATATCAAGTCGATTGGCGCCGGCGGTGGCAGCATCGCCTGGATCGATGCCGGCGGTTTCCTGCGCGTGGGCCCGGAAAGTGCCCGGGCGCGGCCAGGGCCAGCCTGTTACGGCCTCGGCGGCACGCGCCCGACCGTCACCGATGCCAACCTGGCCCTTGGTCGCCTCGATCCTGGCTACTTCCTGGGTGGCCGCATGGCCCTGCGCCGTGACCTCGCCGAGGAGGCGCTCGCGAGCCTGGCGGCGCAGGCCCAGATGAGCGTCATTGACCTCGCGTCGGCCATCGTCGAGATCGCGAACGAGAACATGGCGAGCGCCATCAAGATGGTCTCGCTCGAGCGCGGACACGATCCCCGCCGCTTCGCCCTCTTCGCCTTCGGTGGGGCGGGCCCGCTTCACGCCGCCGCCGTCGCGCGCTCCCTCCGCATCCCGCGCGTGCTGGTGCCGATGTTTCCCGGCAACGCCTCGGCCCTCGGCATGCTGCTGGCCGACTTGCGCGTCGACAAGGTCTGGACGCAGGCC
>JALYWD010000470.1 GCA_030852885.1 Chloroflexota bacterium
ATGCCGAGGTTGGCGGCCGCCGTCATGATGAACTGCGTGAAGACGGACCGCCAACGCTTACCGCGCCTAACTAACCACTCGCTGATGGCGGTGTTCGCGACGATGATGATCGCGGCGACGACGGCCGTCGGCAGGGCCTCGGCGCGAACCTCGGGCAAGATCCGCCAGAAACTGATCGTCACGACGGACATGAGCACGCTCTTTTCGAGGAGTTCCGCGTCCACCAGGCGACGAGCGCTGATCTTCTGTGCAGTTCGCATGTCGTCGTCATCGACGTCGCGTCCGTGGGCGTCGGCGTTGAACGCCAGCCTCCAATCCGCCGGTGGCAGCCTGTGCTCGATAAACCAGCGCACCCCGGCGATGGTAACAACCACCACCGCGGCGAGGGCAATGAACAACGCTGACAGCTGCCCGATGATTGACAGCCAACTCGTGTCGGCGGGCACGCGAAGCATGCCCTCCTTCACATCGTGGGTGTCGAGTTGGGCGACGTGGATCCAGTACTCCTGAGGAATCTTGATGAACACCCAGATCGCGAAGGCCGCGCCAATGAGTTGGGCAGGACTCAGGCGCCTGGGGTTCCAACGCAAGCGCACAGCTTCATAGAAGAGGAAGAAATACTCGAAGGTGTTCGGAAAGAAGAGAAACATCGCGCGGACCTGCGTCAGATCGAAGAGGAGGCCGCCGGCAAGCCGGTAGTAGAAGAGCATCCGGGCGATGTTGAACGCAACGAGGTTGTCCCAATTGCGCATGGTCGACAAGTACTGAATCGAGAGGTAATAGACATCGAACGCCTTGTCGTATCCCTGGTAATCGGTCATGCCCACGTTGGCGAACGCATAAAAGGCAATCGTTCCGTCGACGAGGTCGGCAACAATCGCGGCGACACTGGCGGGCAGGGGATACCTGGGAATCGCCAGCGGTATGAGCAGGCGGGCGCCTACGACGAGGAGGACGAGCCAGACATCGTCGGTTATCTGCATCTGCCGCACCGCCTTGATGCTGGACCTTGGCTGGGAATCACCAACGCGGCCACGTGCATCGCGATGCCTACGGCCTGATCAGCATGATGTGCAAGCCAGGGCAAGTGGCTACGGGACTCAACGGCGTGGCACGAAGTCTACCCGGTGACGCTGATCATCTCTGACATGGTGGCAGCCACCCCATCGTCGCTGTGTACCACACGTTAGCGCGAGTGATGCAGTTGATAGGCTTGGGGATGGACCCGCAAGCCCTACCCGAGTGACGTCAGTGACGATGAATGGGCCTTTGTGGCGCCGTACCCGACCCGACTTCGTGTCGGTGCTCCCTGGCGCAGGCTGACGACCAACCTCCCGCGGGGGGAGCGGTTGTTCGACAGACCCTATGCTGGAACGATGCCGGGAGCCTCGCAAAAATAACGCATGACCGGCACGAATCTCTGCGCTGGACTGAAGGCTGGGATCTCGATCCAGCGCCGTGCTTTTCGACAGCGCCACGCGGCAATCGACGCCAGCGAGCCTAGCGTCGTAGGCAACGGAGCATCCCTGCCCGGTGATTCGACCAGTGGATACCAGGAGCATGTACAGATGCGCACAGGCACGATCAAGGCAACTGTTGCCCCTTCCGAGCATGCATGGTAGTTCCCTGACCGCGAGGCAGGCGACGATGCGTTCGTTGCGCTCGCCGCCACACTCGGTTCGGTTTTCGCGTCACTGGCTGCCGAACACGACCGCGAAAGCGCGTATGTCTGTGAGAACTTCGATCGTATGCGGGACGCCGAGGCAAGGTTGACCCTGCCTTGCGCGTTGCGGGAAGCCACGTTGCGCCGCCAGTGGCCTCCGTCTATGCCGAATCCTGTCGCCTCCCTGGACGAACTCGAGGATGAGTACGTGCCTGACGACCGGGCAATGGCGCCCCTGATGATCGCGAAGCGGCAGATCGTGACCGCGGCGCAGGAAATCGTAATCCCGGCCATGGAGGTCGTCGGAGGCAGCTCCTACTTCGCGCTATCAGTCCTCGAGCGCGGCTATCGAAATGTGCGGGCTGGCGCGTTTCACCCGCTCAATCCGGAGCGCACGCGGACCTACTCAATGTCGTAGATGGTGATGCATCGCGCTTTCGGTTTTCATGGGGTTGAGCGGCGAGAGTGCTAGCATCAACGGCGGGTCTTGCTGTCGCCCATTCAGGTCCTGTCCTGATCGCGACGCACCGAACAGGACTTCTGCGGCAACGCGCTGGAACAGCGCCCGCTCACTAGTCCAACAGAATCCCGCAGTTGCCGAGTACTTCACAGGAGGCAGTCGCCATGGTTCTCGAAGTCACCAAGGGTCACACGCGGGTCGTCATCGATCCCCGGCGCTGCATTGC
>JALYWD010000431.1 GCA_030852885.1 Chloroflexota bacterium
TCATCGTCTCGGCCTCGACCCTGGTTTTCGTCGTTGGTTTGCCGATCATCACGCAAATCAACGCCGGGTCAGGTTGGCGAGTGGCGATGATGGCCATCGCGGCGCCTGCCCTTCTCCTCCTGCTGGGTGTCGCATTATTGCCCTTCAGTCCAGTGCAATCCCTGCCCACACGCAGTAGCCCGTTCAGCGCCTTCGGCGAAGCGTTCGGGAATGCCCGTATCCGCGCCCTCCTGATCTGTCTGGCGCTCTTCAGCGCCATCTACAGTGGCTGGTTTGTTTACTTCGGGGCCTACGCCACGACCGTGTTCGCGGTGTCCGCGGGCGTATTGAGCCTGCTCTTCTTCTCGGCCGGGACGATGCAACTCGTCGCCAACAACGTGGCGCCCATCCTCATGCGTCGTTTTGATCCCGTCCGACTCATCATCGTCGCCATGCTGTCAGTCGCCTGCACGCTGTTGATGACCGGGATCCTGATCGTCTCGATCCCCGGCGCACTCGTTGCGGCAGGGGCAGTCCTGATGGGGACCGGGCTCTCCTACATCGCCGCGAACGTCCTGCTGCTGGATAGCAACGCACGGCAACCAGGCGCTGTTATGGCCCTCGCCGGAGCGGCAGGAGCGCTGGGTGGAGCATTTGGCCCGCTCATTTCCGGCGCGAGCCTGGCCTACACCGGCAGCTTCGAGGCCGCCTACCGTGTCGTCGGGCTGCTGGCTCCGGTCGCCATCCTCACCATCTGGCTCGGCACCCGCGTTGTCGCCGCGCCTCAACCTGAGGTCGCGGACTCTCTTCCCTGAGGAAACATCTCGTAGAAGTCATCGTGCGTGCAGTCCATCAGGACAATGTCGTGCCGTGTGCCCCCAACGACACGCGCACCGCGCCGCCGTCCAATCTCGCGGAAGCCGGCCTTCTCATACGCGCGGATCGCGCCGTAGTTGTAGGCCGCCGTGTCCAGCCACACGTTCCAGACGTTCAGGTGCTGGAAGGCGAAGTCGAGCAGCAACCAGACTGCTTCCGTCCCGTAGCCCTTCCCGCGCGTACCCACATCTCCGAGCGAAATGCCAATCTCGGCAGTACCGTGGCTGTTGCTGAAATCACGCAGGTTGGCGTGGCCGATGAGCCGCAGCTCGGGCAAGGCGTAGATCGCGAAACCGAGCCAGTCGGGCCGTTCCCCGCCCAGCAGCGGCTCCCACTCGGCGGCAACGGTTGCGGCCGTCATCGAGCGCGGGTCGCCACCGCCCAGGTCTGCGGTTCGCAGATCATTCTCCCATCGCTCCAGCACTGGCAGCATGTCCCGGTGGAGCGGTCCCAGGGCTACCTTTGCGCCACGGATGTTCACGACCGGCTGGCCTTGCTCGCGTGCCTGAAGATCTATCACCGCTTGCCCCCATGCTGTCACCACGTCTCTTTCCAGGTTGAGTTTCCGATCCGGAATCCGGAAAACCCCGTGCTACCATCGGGCCGCGTGTCCGGGCGACACGCTCGCCCATCGCCCTCGCCGCTGCGGAGTTTCCCTGACTATGACCACCACTGCTTCAACGGCCAATATCCGGTCCGATGTCATTGACGCTCTCGGTCACACGCCGCTGGTCCGCCTGAACAGCGTGACCAAGGGTCTTCGCACGCCCGTCGTCGCCAAACTGGAGATGATGAACCCCGGCGGCTCCGTCAAGGATCGCATTGGCATTCGCATGGTGGAAGAGGCGGAGCGCAAGGGCTGGCTGCGTCCGGGCGGCACGATTGTCGAGCCGACCAGTGGCAACACCGGCGTCGGCCTGGCCATGGCGGCTGCCGTGAAGGGGTACAACTGCATCTTCGTGATGCCGGACAAGGTTGCACCGGAGAAGGTCGCGCTGTTGCGAGCGTACGGCGCGCAAGTGGTGACCACCCCGACCGCCGTGGAGCGTGATTCGCCAGACAGCTACTACTCCGTGGCGGACCGCCTGACGCGCGAAGTACCGAATGCGTTCCAGCCAAACCAGTACTTCAACCCCATGAATCCTCGCACGCACTACGAATCGACCGGGCCAGAGATCTGGGAGCAGACCGGCGGCGCCATCACCCATTGGGTGGCGGGTGTCGGGACCGGCGGCACCATCTCCGG
>JALYWD010000517.1 GCA_030852885.1 Chloroflexota bacterium
CGCTCGAAGAAGCAGGTTGACGGCTCGGCGGCCATCTCGATCAAGATCATTACCGCCGAGGGCTCGCGCCGCATCGTGGAATACGCCTTCGAGTACGCGCGGGCGAATGGCCGCAAGCAGGTCACGGCCGTGCACAAGGCGAACATCATGAAGTTCACCGACGGCCTCTTCCTGCGGGAGGCCCAGGCCGTCGCCGAGCGCTACCCGGAGATCGCCTTCAACGACCGCATCGTCGATAACATGTGCATGCAGCTCATGCAGAAGCCGCAGGAGTACGACGTCCTCGTGATGCCGAACCTGTACGGTGACATCGTCAGCGACCTCGTGGCCGGCATGATCGGCGGCCTCGGTGTAGCGCCAAGTGGCAACATCGGCCCGGACGGCGCGGTCTTCGAAGCGATCCACGGCAGCGCCCCCAGCCACGCTGGCAAGAACGAAGCGAACCCGACCGCCATGATCCTCTCTGGCGCGCTGATGTTGCGTCACCTGGGAGAGCAGGCCGCTGCCGAGCGGGTCGAGAACGGGACCGCCGCCGTCATTGCCGAAGGCAAGGACGTAACCTACGACCTCCGCGCCGACCGCGACCCCAGCAAGGCCGCATCCACAACCCGCATGACCGACGCCATCATCGAGGCGATGGGCAGCTAACCCACGTCGCCTCCTGAACCTGCGAAGCGGGCCAGTGTGCGCTGGCCCGCTTCTCTTCGTTTCGGGATGCTCCTACGGCAGCGGCACGGACTCCGCCATCCGGCTGCCCAGCCCTTCGACGGCCTGCACGGCTCGGGCCAGGCGCGAGACCCCGGCGGCGATAACCGGCGGCGGATTGCGCGTGAAGCAGAGGCGGAACTCCTGGCGCCCGCCGGCGTCCGCGAAGAAGTGGTCACCGCTGATCACCTCTACGCCCATCGCGGCAGCCTGCTGCGCCAGGACGCGCGCATCCAGGTGCCGCTGGGCGTGCAACCAGAGGTACAACCCGCCCTCAACGTTCTGCCAGGTCACCACCCCGTGCGGGAGCTCGTGCTTCAGCGCCACAGTCGCCGTGTCCAGGCGCCTCCGGTGCTCGCCGCGCAGCGTGGCAATGTGGCGATCGTAGCTGCCATCCGCCAGCATGCCGGCCAGGACCAACTGGTACGCGCCACCGCCAAAGAGGTCGGCGCGCTGCCGCACCAGCGCGATCTGCTCCACGATGGCTTCCGGCGCCACGATCCAGCTCACCCGCAGGCCCGCGGCGAGGGTCTTGGAGAAGGTGCTCTGGTAAATCACCAGGCCCTGGCTGTCCAGCGAATGCAATGAGGGCGGCGGAACACGCCCCAGGTGGAGCAGACTGTAGGGGTCGTCCTCCAGGATGGCGGTGCGGTAGCGCGCCGCGAGGTTCAGCACTTCGCGGCGCGTCTCCAGGCCGAGCGTGCGCCCGCTGGGGTTATGAAACGTCGGGTTGGTGTAGAGCAGCTTCGGGCGATAGCGCTGAAAATGATCTTCCAGCTCATCGAGATCGGCACGGCGCGCGTCCCAACCCACCATCCGCGCGCCGGCCGCCCGGAAGACCTGGATCGCGCCCAGGTAGGTGGGGCGATCCACCACTACGACATCGTTCGGCTCAACCAGGCAGCGCGCCACCAGGTCAAGACCCTGCTGTGAACCAGACAAGATGATGACCTGCTCTGGCGGCACGCCGTGGCGCTCCGCCAGAGCCATCCGTAACGCGGGCTGGCCCTCGGTTGGTCCGAGACCCAGTGCATCCAGGAATCCCTGCTCGATGACGCGGCCCAGGCGCTGCTGAAAGGCGCGGACCGGAAACATGTCCAGCGCCGGCGTGCCGCCAGCAAACGAAATGATCTCGCCGTCCTGGCCCTGTACCAGCGAGCGCAGGGTGGGATCGACAGTCCGCAGCGCGGCCGATGCCACCTTGCCTTGCCAGGCGAACCGGGCATCGCCACCAGGGGTCGCGGCGCAGACATACGTACCCCGTCCCGTGCTGCCTCGCACCAGGCCTCGCGCTTCCAACTCGCGGTACGCCGTGACCGTGGTCGTGCGGCTCACACCAAGAAGATCCGCCAGCGCGCGCTCGGATGGCAGGCGATCACCAGGGACGAGCCGCCCATCGCCGATGGCCGCCGCCAGCACTTCCTCCAACTGACGGTAGAGCGGTGCAGAGCCGGCTGGATCCAGGCGAATCTCATGCATATCCATGGCTGCCAGCCTACGCCGATTCCCTGAAATTGGCAATGTCCATTTCCAAATTGGCTATCTACAACGTCCACGATTGGTCCTAGTGTTTGCCATCACTGGGATGCCAATGTGGATCCTTGGACAAGTGGTCTGGTGGCGCGCATCAGACCGCGAACAGGGCAGATGCCTGAGTCGACGCGGGCTACGTCCCAACTTCCAATCATGTTTGCCGGGGAGCGTCGCCATGCAACTCGAACTGTTTTGCGCAGAAGAAACGGTGCGCGGGTATGAGCTACGCATCGCTGCGCACGCCGAGCGCGAGCGGATCATCCGGCTGCTCGCGTCGCCACGTTCTGAGAGCCAAACCCGCCCCCGGGCGGTCAGAAAAACCCTGCCGATATCCCTCATCGAGGCTGTCACCCGCGGGATCTCTTTCCTCTGGTGTACAGCCATTCCACGGAGGTGGAGTTCATGTACAGCCCTCTCCTGACGCTGGTTGTGTTCGCGTCACTCATGGCGCTCACGGGCCTGCTCGCACACTGGTACGGCCGGGACAGCCGGGACGGCTTCGCCGATCAGGCGCAGCGGCGACGTCGCCGCTAATTGGAGAGCGCAACAAAATGTTCGTCGTCCGGTACGAAAGGAAGCAACGGTGAGTGGTGTGGAAAAGCTGATCTGGTGGAATGGTGATCTCGTGCCAGAGCGACAGGCCCTGGTGCCGGTGACGCACCTCGGGTGGTCCGGGGTTGAGGGCGTCTTCGAGGGCATGCGCGGCTACTTCAACCCGGAGCAGGAGGAGATGTACATCTTCCGGCTCGATGCCCACATGGACCGCATGATGCGCTCCATGCGGCTGATAGGTCTCGCCTGCCCCTGGTCTCGTGATGAACTGATGGAAGCGTGCATCGCGACACTGCGCGCCAACAACCCGCGCGAGGATGTCTACCTGCAGCCCCTGGCGTACGTCGAGGAGGCGGCCAGTGGGGGCTTCTTCGATACCTCCCGCTTCGGCGCGTTCGTGGACTGGTGGCCGCTTGCCTCCCGCTTGCGCACCGACTACAGCCAGCGCGCCCGCTTTTCCTCCTACCGGCGGATCAGCGAGGACGCCATGCCGCCGCGCGTCAAGAACCTTTCCAACTACCGCAACAGTTCCCTGATCCTGCGGGAAGCGCGGCGCGATGGGTATGACAACGCGATTGTCCTCAACGGCGCTGGCTCCGTGGCCGAGGGCCCGAACGCCTGCATCTTCCTGGTACGGGACGGTGAGGTGATCACGCCGCACTTGCAGAGCGGCATTCTGGAGAGCATCACCCGCGACGCGGTGATCACGATGGTGCGTGCTGTCCTGGGCCGACCCATGCACGAGCGGGCGGTGGACCGCACCGAGGTCTACCTGGCCGACGAAATCTTCTTTGTGGGCAACGCCGCCGAGATCACGCCCGTCTCCCAGGTCGATGGCCAGACAATTGGCGACGGAGGCATCGGACCGATCACCCGCCGCCTCCGGGCCGATCTCGATGCCATCGCGCGCGGCACAACGCCAGATCACGCGGCATGGCGCACGGCTGTTGGGCTCCCTGTCCCTGCGCTCGCCTGACGCCCGGCATCGAGCCGGCATCAAAGCCCCTCGCCAAGGGACACGGCGAGGGGCTTGCTCTTGTCACTGCTGATGGAATGTGCAGATAGACGAAGCTGCCACCGCCCGCCCCGCCCGAGTCTCTACCTCTCGCGGATCGCCTTGGTCGAGGGACGTTGCGGCACAGGACGCCGCGTGCCAAGCGGGGCGTCTTCCACCGGGGTCTCGACCAGGGCCACCGGAAGCGGCTGGGCAACCTGCGGCACGACCACCAAACGATCAACCAGGAAATCGAAGACCACGCGCCCAACCGCCAGTGCTGGTACGGCCATCAGCGCGCCCCAGATACCGGCAATCTGACCACCGGTAATCACCGCCAGGAAGATCAGCAGCGGTGGCACGCGAATCGCCTGCCCCTGGACGCGGGGGGCAATCAGGTTGCCATCGATGAAGTTGATCACCACGTAGGTCATCGCGGTAAGGATGCCGATCGTGGGCGAAACGGTAAACGCGACGATGGTTGCCGGAATGCCGCCAATGTAGGAACCGACATACGGGATGATCGCGCCGAGACTCGTCCAGACACCAAGCAGGATCGAAAAGGGCACCCCCAGCACAGTGAGCATGATCGTGGATGCGACGCCCTGGAAGGTCAGCGACACCAGGATGCCACCGAGGTATCGTGAGAGGGCGTGCCCGACGTCAGTCCACAGCGCCAGCGCGTCGTCGCGATACTGCACCGGCAGCACACGAATCATTCCCAGTCGAAAACGCTCGCCATCCGCCAGCAAGTAGGCCGCGATAAGGATGGTACTCAGGGTCGTGAAGACCCCCGCCACCGTGCCCGAGAGCGTATCGAAGGCGGTCGAAACCGAACCCTGCAGGAGCCCCTCGACCCGCTGGGCGCCGGTTGTTTGCAGTTGTTTCATGGCTTGGTCGGGTGTCGTATCCAGCAGGCCACGCTCAGCCAGGTACACCACGCCGCGACGTGACAAGCTGTAGGCGCTGTCCATCAGATCAGGCGCCTGCGACGCGAGGCTTACCAACTGCGCGGCGATAAGTGGAACCAGGATGATCGCCGCCAGCACCATCCCCGCCAGCAGCAGGAGGATGACCAGGGCAAGGGCCAGGCCACGCGGCATGAAGCGGCTGATGAAGTTCACCGGGAAGGAAAGCACCAGCGCCACGGCCATACCCGTCAGCAGGAGCTTGGGGAGCGCAGGCGCGCGCCAGAACAGGAGCCCCAGGGCAAGGATGACCAGCAGGACGAGGACATTCCTGGTACGCGGGGAGATCGGGATGTGCGTCAACTCAATCTGCATGTGCGGTCTCCCTGCGGCGCCGGGCTGCCGATACCTCCCGGCGAGAGCCTGTGCGGCGAGGCGGCGTCATCATAGCCCGTGGCCGAAATCGGAACTGATTTCGTACTCATCCGGACCCCACGGCTGCTGCCAGTGCGAACCGGCAAACCGGGCAGCCGAGAATGGTGCGAGATCGACCCAGTCCGAACCGGTCTCCGGCGACAGAATCAGATCCGCCAGAGCTTCCCCGACAGCCGGGCCCTTCTTGAACCCGGCGCCACTGAAGCCTGCCGCAACGTACAGACCGTCAGGCCCGGCCGCGCCGATGATGGGATGCGCGTCCGGCGTCATATCGTAAAGACCGGCATGCCCGTGCAGGTAGCGTGCTCGGCGCATTCCAGGTATGCGCCGCGAGATGGCGGCAATAGCCAGGTCACCGTACCCCGCGTCATTCCGGGTTTCGAAGGCATTGGGGTCGACCGGATCATGCTGGTCGCCGCCGCCAACTCCGATGAGCGTGCGCCCCGGCGACCAGGGCCGGGTGAAGATGCCGGCCGCCGTGTCCAGGTAAACCATGTGCTCCGCCACATCGAGCGGGCGTTGCAGGATCGCCACCTGCACGCGCAGCGCCTCGATGGGGAGCGACACGCCCGCACTCTGCAAGAGCGCGGGCGTCCACGGCCCGGCCGCAACGACGACAGTTCCAGCCGCGATATCCCCGGCAGTCGTGCGCACGCCGCTCACGCGGTCGCCGTCGATCAGGAGCTGAAGCATGCCAACGCCCTCGCGGACCTGCGCGCCAGCAGCGCGGGCAGCCCGCGCCAGCCCCTGTGTTGCTGGAATGGCGTCCACGTACCCGCTGTCCGGCTCGTATGCCGCGAAGGCGACGTCGTCCCAATTGGCCTGTGGCTGCAACGCCTGGAGTTCGGCCTGCGAGACGACGCGCGACGGTATACCGACCTCGTTCTGCATGGCGACATTCCGCCGCATGCGAGCGACGTTCGCGGCGCGCCCAGGGGACGTGTCAACCGTGACGATGAGGCCACTTGGCGTGTGGACCGGCGGGCCGCCAACGATCTCCGGCCAGTGCGCGAAGGTTTCCCAGCTCCGGTGCGCAAGTATCGCTTCCGGCTGGTTGGAATAGTGACGCCGCAAGAGGGCCCCGGTGCGTCCACTGGCGCCCGCCGCCATGACATCGCGCTCAAGCAGCACCACCTGGCCCGCGCCGCGCCGGGCAAGATGCCAGGCAAGCGACGCCCCCATGATGCCGCCGCCAACAATGACAATATCCGCCATCCGCTCCATGCTGTCCCCGACCTCAGGCTCCGATCATGGTGACATCATCGCACGCGGGCGGGCCGGCATTCTGGCGCTCAACGCGGAGCCGGGATCGCCGCCAGCTCCAGCAGCTCACGGTCCCAGCCGCCCAGGTCGGCCGCCGCTTCATAGGTGCTTTGCAGGAAGGCTTGCAGCGCTGCATCCGGGTCCGGGAGCGTGCGCATTTCCTCATATGGCAGCAAGAACTCGCGCAACTCCGTGCTCCAGAAGGCGTGCTCCGGCTGCACCGCGGCCTGCTCGATCCCGGCAGGCTGCGGATAGGCATAGGCGTAGAACGCGGCGTAGGCGGCGGCTCCGCTGCCTGGCCAGAACCCGGCGGCCCAGTTCGTTTCGCATTCCGCGACGCGGAAGAGGTACCCACCGCCCTTCGGCGGCGCGCAGGGGACACCGTTGTAGCGGGCGAGAGCCAGGTCAAAGGAGCCCCAGTAGAAGAGGACGGGCGACGCCTTGCCAGTAAACCAGCGGCGATGTTCTTCCATGACCCGCGAGCTCGAATGCAGAATGCGCCACCAGCGCTCCACCGCAACTGCGTCATAGCTCTCGTGGATCGTGTCGTGATCAAACGGAATGGCGTCCGGGAGTTCTTGCGGCATCGGATTGATGGCCACGGGCGTGCCCAACTCTTCCAGGCACGCCATCACTTCCGCGTAGAACAGCGCCACCGAACGTGGATAGAGCGGCACCACCTTGCGCCCGCCGCTACCTGTGCTGAGCGTCAGGTTGTGGTCGAGAAAATCAAAGTCTGCCTGCAGGACATCGTGCGCTATTGGGAGCGGCCCGGTCGTCAATCCGCGCGCCGTCAGCGTCAGCGCCGTGTGCCAGAGGTGATTCTCGAACGGGGCCAACTCCACCTTGAGCTTGCCCACGATCTGGGTCCACAGGTGCAGCGTGTCCTTCGTCGCGCCCCACTCCTCAAGGTCGAGCGGTGGCCATGGATCTGGCGGATTGGGAGCAGGCATGATGGTCCTCCGTGTCTACTGAGCCAGGTGGGCTCTGAGGCCGGTACCATGGCATAATTGCACAGGCTATGCACCAGCGTGGCCAGCCTTCCGCCGACGTAGCTCAATTGGCAGAGCAGCTGTTTTGTAAACAGCAGGTTGCGGGTTCGAGTCCCATCGTCGGCTCCACGGCATACAGGAATGTCCTCGTCAGGTTTCCGTGCGAACCCGAGGACTGATTTCGCGTCCGGCACGTGCAATCACCAGTTCCGCCTGTACTGCCTCCAGCAGAGCTGGCAACGTCGCGCGGACCCCGAAATCGGCGCGGTCAGGCGTGGCTGCGCCCGACCAACCTGTGCCGTAGCGATGTCGCCAGGCGCCGCTCGCACGGTTTTCGGCCAGGCCCGCTGATTGCAGCACACCGCCCTGGTTGGGGTGAACGTTGAACCGGATCCTGCCAAATGGGACCGTACTCCTACGCTACAATAATCATCGCAAACGTCTATCGAATGCGGCAGGAAACATCCAACGCGCCGGCGCTTCCGCGTCGAGTCGGTGAGAACCAGCATGACGATCGGCTCGATTGCGCCGCACGAATTCTCGGCCGTGCCCGCTCCAGCATCCCGGCGCGGATGGGACGCTCCGATTCCCTTGTCTCTCACTCCCCTGATTGGCAGGCGAGCAGAACTCGAAGCGGCGGTGGCAACGCTGCGCCGCCGTAGCACCCGCCTGCTGACCCTCACCGGACCCGGTGGTATCGGCAAGACCAGGTTGGCCACCGAGATCGCGGCCGAAGTGGAGCGCGATTTCCGTGACGGAGTCGTCTGGGTATCGCTTGCACCGACCTACGAGCCAGATGCCGTGATCGGCGCCATCGCGGCGAGTCTCGGTATTACCGGCGTTGCCGTCGGAGATCGCCTGGTCCGAGCCCTGCGCGACACGCAACTCCTGCTCGTTCTCGACAATTTCGAGCAGGTATTAGCGGCGGCGCCACAGATCGCCGAGTTACTCGCTGCCTGCCGCGAACTCCAGGTCGTGGTCACGAGCCGTGCCCGGCTTCGCATCAGGGGAGAACGCGTGCTCCCGGTCCCACCGCTTTCCCAGAGCCATCAGCCGGACACCATGGCGAGCGCACGCGCGGAATCGCCGCTCCTTGCGCCGCAGACGCTTCATTCCGAAGCCGTAACTCTCTTCATCGAGCGCGCGCAGGCCGTCGTGCCGAGCATCGACGTCAGCGAGGCAAACGCGGCCGTCGTCGCCGAAATTTGCCGACACCTGGATGGCCTGCCACTGGCCATCGAGCTGGCCGCCGCACGCGTCAGCCACTTGCCACTCCGGACCCTGCTGGCGCGCATGGACCGGCGGCTGCCCCTGCTAGTCGAGGGCGACCGCGATATGCCGGCCCGGCTGCAGACCATGCGCAAGGCCATCGCCTGGAGCTTTGACCTGCTGACGCCGCCTGAGCGGTACGTGTTCCGCTGCCTGTCCGTCTTTGAAGGCGGATTCCGGCTCGACGCGGTCGAAGCAGTCGTTAGTGAGCTACAGCGGGAAGCAAACTGCACATCCGGGAGCGATGCGGTGCAAGCTCCTCCAGTTCTGGACCTGCTCGCATCGCTCGTCGAGAAGAGCCTGGTCCGGCACGATTCAGGCTCGAGTGAAACGCCCAGGTACACCATGCTGGAAACAGTCCGGGAGTTCGCGGCCGAGCAACTGGCGGCGAAGGGTCAGGAGGCTGCCGCGCGCCAGGCGCATGCCGTCTTCTTCCTCGCGCTCGCGGAGCAGGAAGGGCTGGCGCATTTCCTGCCCGATGGCGATCGACGTCTTGACCAGCTGGAAGCGGAACGCGCCAACATGCGCGCCGCGCTGACCTGGTGGGGAACAACGGGCCAAATCACGCATCAACTCAGGCACGCCGCCGCGCTGGGAGGATTCTGGTACGCCCGCATTCACGTGCGGGAAGGGAAAGAGTGGTTGGCCCGTGCCCTGGACGAGCAGGGCCTGCCGCCGTCGCCCGCACGCGCCCGCGCCCTGGTCTGGCTCAGCCTGATCGAGTTTCTCCGTGGCGAGATGACGGACACCGCGCGCCATGGCACTGAGGGATTGCGGCTGTGCCGTGAGCTTGCTGGAGCGTGGTCAACACGCAACGTGTCAGACGGTCCAGCGCCCGGTCCCGACCACCACTCGCTACGTGCGCTCACGGAAGCGTTCGCCCACTACGCACTCGGGGTAGCCACGTTCCACTTCGGCGATGCCCGTGATGCCGCTGCCTGCTTTGAGGACGGGCGAGCCGCGTCAGAAGCTATTCCTGATGCGCGCCTGTCGACGCTCATGGTGGGGAACTGCACCCGGAGCCTTGGCATTGTTGCCGGTGAACGCGGCGATTACGACGAGGCAGAGCGTCTCTACACTACTGTGCTCCGGCTTTGCCAGTCCGTCGCGTTCACGCCCGGTGTGCGCCGGGCACAGGGCGATCTCGCCTACCTGGCGCTCCAGCGCGGCGACTACGCCACCGCCCTGGAGCGATTCAAGGAGATCCTGGCGCACGAGGACGTGGGCCCATCTCCACTGGCCCTTTACGATGACCTGAGAGGAGCCGCCATCGCTGCCGCCTTCCTGGAGCGGAGCGCGCGCGCGGTTCGTGGTCTTGCCGCTACTGAAGCCCTGGGCGAGCGTCTGGGACTCGACACCTCTATCCCCAGTGAGCGTGCTGCCTGGGACGGAGCCATTGCCGTGGCGCAGCGCGCCATCGGAGAGCCGGCGTTCGCAGGCGCGTGGGCGGAAGGCCGTGCCTTGCTGCCAACACAGGCTGTCGCCCAGATCCTGACCATTCCGGCTACAAGGGAGCCAGTCGAGGCGCAGGCCATTCTTTCGGAGCGCGAGCTGGAGGTACTTCGCCTGCTCGTTGCAGGGCAAACGGACCGCGCGATCGGTGAAGCGCTCTTCATCAGCCACCGCACGGTCGAGTTCCATGTCTCGCGCATTCTCGCCAAGCTCGGCGCCAACAAGCGGAGCGGCGCCGTCGCCGCGGCGTTGGCGGCTGGCCTGGTTGAACCTCCGGCCACCAATCCACGCTGATCAAGGGCCTTCCCGAACCGCACCCCGTCGTTCCTCCAGTCAAAACCCGTGGTTTCCCGAGGTGACATGGTCGCTTCCCGGCTCCCGCGTTGGAACGCACGACACGTGGGTCGCATTTGGCGACGACGGGCCATCACCTACGGAGGAACGGCGACGATTTCTCGAGACCCTGCTGCTTGGGACAGTAACGCCGTCTTGCCAGGAGCGGGTTGTCCACACAGCCGGGGCCAGGCGCGTCTCGCCTGGCTGCCAGCGGTCTCCTGCTCCAGCACTGGCTGGACGAGGCCGGGGCGCGAGGGTGCGCTGGACGGATCCAAAGCGGGCCGGCCGGGTACGACATTCACAGGCCTGGCGACCATAATTCACGGGGAGAAGCCTGCGGATCATGATCGCTCGATCGTTTTGAAAGGTGCGAGCGTGACAGACACTACCCGCGATATGATTTCGCCTATTCCCGCGTCTGATTCGTTTCACCTGGGCTGTTCGCGACGAACGGTTGTGGCGAGCCTGTTGGCAACCACCGCGCTTGTATTCGCTGATCTGCGGCAGCTCCACGCCCAGGCGTCCACGCCCCCATCTGGCAGTGTAGAAGTCACGCCAGAAAGCGCCGCGCTCCTGCCCCGCGATGTCATCCTGACGGTTGAGGCCGTGCAGGAGGTAATCCCCGAGATCGCAGGCGAAATCGCCACCGGCCCGAACGCCACCGTCATGGGAACGCCGGTCGCCAACCGGGCCGTGCTCTTTGCCACAGCAGATGGCGCACACCGGATCGTGCTATCCGTAGATGAATACCGCAGCGCCGATGACGCATCACGCTATTTCAACGAAGCGCTTGAGGCAAGCAGGGACGTGCCGGGCGTCACCACGGAGGCCGTGCCTGATCTCGGTGACGCGGCCCTGATCGGCGTCGTCACCCAGGGTGACGAAACGCACGTGGGCGGCGGCGCACTGTTCGGCACGCTCATCGTCAACGCCACGCTGCAAGCCTTCGAGGGTACAGACGAGAACAAGGCCAAGGTCGCGGAACTCATCCGCAAGCAAGCCGAGCACGCCGCAATGGCCCTCGGGCTGGCAGCGGCGACCCCTACCGGGTCAAGCTGACCTGGAAGGCCAGTATGATCTCCTGATGACGGGCGGATGACGTCCGACATTGAATAACCTTCGGGAGACCATATGTGCACACGGCTTACCTATCTCGGACCAGACAACATCGTGCTGACTGGCCGGTCGCTGGACTGGACCGTGCCCATGGACACCAGCATCTGGGTCCAGCCAGCCGGGATTGAGCGCAACGGCGCGGCCGGCCCAGACTCGCTGCAATGGACATCGCAGTACGGCAGCCTCACGGCGGTCGGCTATGGCAAGGCGACCATCGATGGGTTCAATGAGCGCGGCCTGCTCGTGAATGTGCTGTACCTGGCCGAGGCGGACTACGGGACGGCAGCCGACTACCCTGGCAAACCAACCATCAGCGTGGCGGGTTGGGGCCAGTACGTGCTGGATAACTACGCCACGGTCGCGGAGGCCGTGGCAGCCTTGCGCCAGGAGCCAATCCGCGTCGTCACCTTGATGCTGCCAGACAACAATCCGGCCGTCGCGCACCTCTCCCTTTCGGACCCGAGTGGCGATTCGGCGATCATCGAGTTTGTCAACGGCAAACAGCAGATCTACCACAGCCGTGACTACCAGGTGATGACCAACTCGCCGGTCTTTTCCGAGCAGTTGGCGCTTTCCACGTACTGGCAGCAAATCGGTGACGCCATGCTGCCGGGCACCGGGCGGGCCGCCGATCGCTTCGTGCGCTGCTCCTATTACCTGCAGACGATTCCAGCAACGGCCGATGAGCCATTGGCGCTGGCCAGCACATTTGCCGTTATCCGCAACGCCTCGGTGCCTCTTGGCGTGGAATCAGACGTGCGCCCCAACGACGCCTCCACGCGCTGGCGGGTGGTCACCGACCTGAAGAACCGTCTCTACTACTTCGATTCCGCGATGAGCCCATCCCTGTTCTGGATCGATGCCAATCAGCTCGACTTCTCCCACGGCGCCCCGGTGCTGAAGCTGACGCTGGATGAGAACTGTGCCCTGATTGACGAGGGCACGTACGTGGCCGGAGATGCCAACTCGTTCTTCAAGCCAGCGGAGTTGTTTCACTTCCTGCCCGCGTAGCCGGGTAGAGCGACGGGTTGGTCAGCCAGTGCAGTGCTGAACAACAAGCACCGGTTTCCTGGAGCAGGGCGGCGCTGAGGCGCTGCCCTGCTCCAGAACGCGGCGCCAAAGGATCTCTGGCGCTACTGTGCCGGCTCCAGCAGAATCACCGAGATCTCGGTCTGTGTGTCATCCGCACTCGGTCCCAGCCAGACTGTTCCGGAGTAACCAGAGTCGTTCAGCTCCGCCAGGCCGATCATCATCTCGCGGCGGCCACCTTCGTCGGTCGTGATGACACCGCCGATATCACCGCAGGCGATGTATTGGTCAATAGCCTCATTGCTGAGATGCACGTTGATGGCGTGGCCGCCATCGATGACCTCCTGCAGTGGCATGTCGATCACATTTTCACTCAAGGTCACCGGTACGGCACTCTCAGGCCCCGCCCAGTCTCCCGCGGGGGACATGAGGTCATTCAGCGGCGCCGCGACATCGCCAAGTTCCGCGCATGTACCCGTATGCACATGCACCGGGTGCGCAATCGTGATCTCTGCGACCGGCGTTTGTGCGCCGCTCCCCGGCGCCGCAAGTGCAAGCGCCGCAATTGCGGACAGGAGGGCCAGGGAGGATGCTCGGCGGAGGCAAGTCGGAACGCGGGACATGGCACTCTCCTTTAACGGGGACCGTGTACAACGGGATGGCCGCTGACCCGGTCCGCTCGCCAGCGCCCTGCGTTCAGTGTATTCGCATCTCCCGTTCACGCAAGCGCCCGGATTCGGGGCGCCACGGGACGCAGGGTCCTTCGCGAACCTGCGCTCGCCAGGTCGCCTGCGTGGCCACCGGTGACATCCCCATGCACAAAAGCCATGTCTCCGGCCTTGAGCTGAACGACATCACCGGCAGCCAGAGCCTCGATCTGCCCGCCCGCGCTGGCCGAGCGGGTCACGCGCCAGGCGGCATCGATCTGGACCCTGAATTCGCCGGCCTCCACCATGAAGAGCCCGCTGGAGGCGTTCCCAGCCACCAGTGGGGCGGTCGCGCCAGCATCCATTTGCCCGCGGACTGCCGGCAGCAAGGCCGGGCTCGGGACCGTTACGCCGTCCGCCGCGCCAATCGGCGTGAAACTGAAGCCGTCGCCGGGCGCCGGGGCTTCAGCGGCAGGTGTGGCATCTTGCGCCGGGCTGTGCGCGCTGGTCCCGAGAAGCCCAATTGTCAATGCGACGAGGCAAAACAGGCGAGAGAGTGAGCGCACCAACTTCGTCCACCTGGCGACGACGCGTGCGCGGGAAGGACCAAGGTACTTCACCGGCCTGAATGCAGACCGTCGCTAGTGCAGCAGCCCGCTCACACCCTTGCTGATCACCATGACGCCGAAAACCACAAAGACGACGCCCATGAGGACGTTGTAGTTTCTGGAAAGCCAGAGCCGCCATTCCTGCAGGGTGGCGGCGGCGCTCTCCCCACCGGCCGCGCGCCAGATCGCCGGAATGAGGACCCCGAGTGACCCCACGACGGCGTAGACCAGCAGCAAAATGGCATTCTCCGAGCTGGCCAGTTGCCATTCTGCGATGGCTATCGCTGCCGACACCGCGAACACGAGGTTCTTTGGGTTGAGGCCTCCCATCGCAGCGCCGATGCCCAGCGCGGACTGCGGGCTCGCGGTTTCCAGCGACGTGACCCAGCCCGGCAGCTTCGGCGTTTCGCCCTCGTTCGGGCGGGTCTTCCACTTGCGGGCCGCCAGCCAGAGCAGGCCCGCACCCAGGAAGATGCGAACAACTGAGGCGAGGGTGGACGGGTCACGCTCCGTCCCGACCAGCCGCTCGGCCGGGACCACGAAGATCAGCAACCAGCCGACGAGCAGCAGGCCAGCAAACCAACCAACCAGAAAGGCGGGGACCACTGCCCCCGCCCGCGAAGAAAAGAGCAGCAAGATCACGGCCATGATCGGCAGAGGGTTCACCAGCAGCAAACCAAATGCAATAGGAACGACATCCGCCAGGGCATCGACCATCTTTTCGGCTCCGAAATTGGCTGCGTTCAGGAGTTGTTGCGAAGCTTCCAGCGCCGTCTATCGTCGCACAGACAACAACGGATTGAGGCGTGGCGAACCTGCAGTGCGCTCGTCTGCTCACCTTCCGGCCCCTGCCTCTCGTGTCACAATCACGCGATGGATTCGCGCTCACTCAGCGACGAGGAGTTACCGACTGTGGCGCCGCCTGCACACGAATCTGCCCCTCCCCCGCTCCTGCCTCCGCCGTGGCCCGAGCATGGGCCGCGCATCCGCGACGTCCGGGTCATCCTGACCGCGCCCGATGACATCCGGCTCGTAGTGGTCAAGGTCGAGACCGATCAGCCCGGGCTCTACGGCCTGGGCTGCGCCACGTTCACGCAGCGTCCGCTCGCTGTCGTGACCGCTATCGAGCAGTACGTGCGGCCACAGGTCATTGGCCGCTCGGTGCACGACATTGAGGACACGTGGTCCATGCTGGCGGTCAGCTCCTACTGGCGCAGTGGACCGATCCTGAACAACGCCATGTCCGGGCTGGACATGGCGCTCTGGGACATCAAGGGCAAGCTGGCCGGCATGCCCGTTTACGACCTGCTGGGCGGCCGCTGTCGCGTTGCCGCGCCGGCCTACGTCCATGCCTCGGGACGGGACGCGCAGGAGGTGGAGGACGATGCGCGCCGCCTGATGGCCGATGGGTTCCGCCACATTCGCTGCCAGGTTGCCGTTCCCGGCGCATCGACCTATGGCGTCTCCCACGCCCTGGACAGCGATGAGCCGCACCCCAGTCACTTGCGGCTAACGCAGGATGCCTGGGACCCGTCGGCGTACGTCCGCATCGTGCCGGCCCTCTTCGAGCACCTCCGGACCACCCTTGGCGACGAGGTGGAACTGCTGCACGATATCCACGAGCGCGTCCCGCCCATCCTGGTGATCGGTCTGGCGCGCGAGCTGGAGCAGTACCGCCTCTTTTTCCTCGAAGACCCGTTTGCCCCGGAGGACAACGGCTACTTCCCGCTCCTGCGCCAGCAGACCAGCATCCCGATCGCCATGGGCGAGCTTTACGTCAATGTCAACGAGTACCTGCCCCTCGTCCAGAACCGGTTGATCGATTTCATGCGGGTCCACCTCTCGGACATTGGCGGCCTGACTCCCGCCCGCAAGCTGGCGGCGCTCTGCGAGTACTTCGGCGTGCGCACGGCCTGGCATGGTCCCGGCGATGTCTCGCCGGTCGGGCACGCGGCAAACGTGCACCTGGACCTGGCCGTACCGAACTTCGGGATCCAGGAGGCCACGCTCTTCCCGGACCGCCTGCGGGAGGTCTTCCCCGGCACGCCGGAGTATCGCGATGGCATGATGTGGGCGAGCGACCAACCGGGCCTTGGGGTTGATATCAATGAAGAATTGGCCGCGCGATACCCCTTCCCGGAACACCCACTGAATGGCGCGTGGCCACCGGTTCGCCTGCGTGACGGCACTGTGCAACGCCCGTAACTCGACCAAACCTCATATTGGACAGTCTGGATCGAGCACGCGTCAGGAAAGGGAACGATGAAGATCATACGCGTCAGCACCGCCGTCGTCGCTGGCAACTTCCCCTGGGTCCTGGTCAAGGTGGAAACGGATGAGGGCGTCACTGGCCTGGGCGAGGCATACTGGGGCGTGGGCGTAGCCGAACTGGTCCACAAGGCAGCGCCCGTCATCATTGGCGAGAACCCGTTCGATATCAACCGCCTCTACGAGATGATGATCCGCTGCCTCTCTGGCGAGGGCTCCCAGGGCGGCGCCACCGTGACCGCCATCAGCGGCATCGAGATCGCCCTCTGGGACCTCGCCGGCAAAGCCCTCGGTGTCCCGATCTCGACCCTGTTCGGTGGCCGTTTTCGCGACAAGATCCGGGTCTATGCCGATTGCCACGCGGGCGCCACGCCAGACCCGGCGTCCTACGCCGAGCGCGCCCGCCAGGTCGTGGACGCCGGGTTCACGGCCATCAAGTTCGACCTCGACACGCGCAACCCCTACACCGCCGACCTCAGCGACTTCGACCATCCGCGCAAGCAATGGGTGGAGCCGTTCAACCGCACCATCGGGTCCGCGGAACGGCGCTGGATGGTGGAGGTGGTCGAGGCCGTGCGGGACGCCGCCGGCCCCGACGTGCTGGTCGCCATGGACTGCCACTGGAAGTACGCGGTGAATGATGTGCTGCAGCTCGCCTGGGCTCTGGAGGACTTCGACCTTCTGTGGCTGGAAGACCCGGTGCCGCCAGAAAACATTGCTGCGCACAAGGCGGTCACCTCTCGCACACGCACGCCGATCTGTGCTGGCGAAAACCTCTACCGCAAGCAGGGCTACCGGGAGATGATCGAGACGCAGGCCGTTGACATCATTGCCCCGGACATCCCGAAGATGGGCGGCTTGCAGGAGGCGCGTCGCGTCGCGGACTGGGCAGACACTTACTACATGAATGTCGCTCCGCACAACGTCGCCAGTCCGATCGGCACCGTGGCGGCGGCGCACGTCTGCGCCAGCATCCCCAACTTCCTGGTCATCGAGTTTCACGCGCACGATGTGCCCTGGTGGGCCGCCATGGTTGACGGCGAGCCGCCGATCCGGGATGGCTACATTGAACTGGGGGACGCGCCGGGCCACGGGATGACGCTCAACGAAGATGTGGTGCGTGCCAACCTGGCGCCCGGCTCATCCTTCTTCGGCGACTCACCGCACGCGTAAGCACGAAGGGACACGCAGACCATGATCTTCAACTCAGCAGAGCGTGTGGCGGAACTCACCAGGGCCTTTCCCGATGATCGCTTGCCAGATGGCCGCCCCCATGTGCCGGATCACATCCTGCGCCGCATGCGTGAGGTCACGAACGACGAGGCCTGGGGCGTGGTCGAGCGCGGTCACAACTACCACTTCCAGTTCGAAGGGGGCTGGTACAACCTGCACCCGGACCGCGTGCTGGTCGGACGCGCGGTGACGGTGCGCATGGTCCCCCACCGCCCGGACTTCAATGCCGTCGTGCAGGCCGAAGGCGAGCGGGACGGCCGCTCCGGAGGGCAGAACACGTGGGTCATCGACGCCCTGCGCCCTGGCGACGTGCTGGTGGTCGATCTCTTTGGCAAGATCGAGGATGGGACGTTCATCGGGGATAACCTGGGCACCGCCATCGCGGCGAAAGCCGGCACCGGGCTGGTCGTGCACGGCGGCATCCGGGACTACGAGCGGGTGCGCCAGATCGAGAACTTCAACGTCTTCTGCCGGGGCGTTCATCCCTCGGCGATCCTCGATGTCACCCTGGCCGAAGTGAACGGGCCGCTGCGCATCGGGAACGCCACGGTGTTGCCGGGCGATGTGGTGCTGGGCACGCGCGAAGGGGTCAGCTTCATCCCCGCGCACCTGGCTGAGGCGGTGGTCACCCGGTCGGAAGATGTGCGCCAGCGCGACGTATTCGGCAAGAGCCGCATCGCCGACGGCGTCTACTCCTCCGGCCAGATCGACGTCTCCACGTGGGCCGATGATATCGAGGCCGACTACCTGGCGTGGGTCAACGCCATGCCGTAAAGACGCATCCGTTGTCGCAGGACGGCGCAAGCGTCAGCACAGCATGGCATTCCGTGATTGAATTCCGGGTGAAAGGAGGGCACCGATGGCATCTACCATCACCTCGACCGCGCTCGAAAAGATGATCGAAGAACTGGGCCTGCCCGACCAGGCGATCCAGGCTGATGAACTTCCCTGGGTTCCACAGGGGGACAATGTCTGGTTCAAGCCCCTGCGCTTTGACCTGGCCAATGGCCGGTGGGTCAACCTGCTGAAGGTCACCAAGCAGGGCAAGGTGAACCGGCACCGCCACAGCGGTGGGCAGGTGCTGGGCTTCTGCATCGCTGGTTCCTGGCACTACCTGGAGCGGGAGTGGGTGGCGCGCCCGGGCACGTTCGTCTACGAGCCCCCTGGAGACATCCACACGCTTGTTGTTGACGGCGCTGAGGAGATGCAGACGCTCTTCATCCTGGAAGGCGTCATCCAGTACCTCGATGACGACGACAACGTCATCTACCAGGATGACGTCTTCACCAAGATGGAGCGCTACCTCGCATTCTGCGAGCGGGAAGGCATCCCCGTGCAGGATCTGCGCTATTGAGCGCAGCAGGAAACGATCTCTTCCGGCTCGATGGCCAGGTTGCGCTCGTCACGGGTGGCGCACGCGGCCTGGGCCAGGCGATGGCAACGGCGCTCGCGCAAGCGGGCGCCGCCGTCTGTGTGGCCGATATCCTGCCTGCCGAGGAGACGCTTGACCTCGTTGCTGCATACGGTCAGCCGGGTCACGCCCTGGTGACCGACCTCGCGGCACTTGATCCCGGCGGCGCTGACACCATCATGCAGCAGGTGGTCGAGAAGCTGGGGCCGCCATCCATCCTGGTCAACAACGCCGGGATCATCCGCCGCGCGCCCGCCATTTCTCACAGTTGGGAGGACTGGCAGCAAACGATCGCGCTCGACCTCTCCGCGCCCTTCCTGCTCAGCCAGGCGCTGGCGCGGCATCTGGTGGCGCGCGAATCTCCCGGCAAGATCGTCAACGTGGCCTCGATGCTCTCGTACCAGGGCGGCTACCTGGTGCCCGGCTACACGGCGGCCAAGAGCGGCATCGCCGGGTTGACGCGGGCGCTGGCGAACGAGTGGGCTTGCTACGGCATCAACGTTAACGCCATCGCGCCCGGCTACATGGCGACAGAACTCACCGCCATGCTCCGCAGCGATCCGTCCCGCGCCGAGACGATGCTGGCCCGCATTCCTGCCGGGCGCTGGGGAGAACCAGAAGACCTGGCCGGCGCAGTGGTCTTTCTCTGCTCTAGAGCCGCAGACTACATTCACGGGACGGTGCTGCCGATAGATGGCGGGTGGTTGGCATGGTAAGAGACACAAGCCCGTATCACCTTTCCGCGCATGGCGCGGGCGACCTGCTCGGCCCGATCGCCGACATCCTCCGCGAGCTGGAAGCGCGTACGCAACACCTGCGCGATCATGTCCCGCTCGACAGCGAGGCGGACGCTGCGGCGCTCGAGGCCGCGCAGGCGGCGCTGGCCCAGGCGCACGCCACCATCGCCGCGCTCACCCCTAACGGCGCCTCTGCCTCGAACGGCGAGACGCGACCCACGCGCGTGCTCATCACCGGCGCTGGCGGCAGCATCGGCGGCAGCCTGGCCGATCTCCTCAGGGAGCGCTATGACTTGCGCCTCATCTACCGCACCCACCGCCCGGCCGAACCGCCAGTCAATGACTGGCGCACGCTGGACCTGGAGGACCTGCCAGCCCTGACCGACGCGATGCAGGGCATTGGCGCCGTCGTGCACATGGCCGCCGACCCGGCAGTGGACGCTACCTGGGAGAGCGTGCTGCACAACAACATCATCGGCACGTACAACGTCTT
>JALYWD010000536.1 GCA_030852885.1 Chloroflexota bacterium
TCTGGAGACCATTGCCAAGGGAACGCAGCAAGCCAAAGAGGATCGAGGCGACCAGGATGCGCCACGGGTTCCAGCCGCCGACCATGGTCAGCGCGAGCGCGATGAACCCGGTGCCGACGGTCATCCCAACCTGGAAGATCTTCAAGTCCGAAACCGAAAGGAACGCCCCGGCCAATCCGGCCATCCCGCCCGCGAGTATCGCCGCAAGGTACCGGATGCGGATGACGTTGACGCCCGCGGCATCGGCGGCAAAGGGGTTCTCCCCGACCGCCTTCACCTCCAGCCCGAAGCGGGTGCGATTCAGCAGGAAGGCGAAGATCGGCACCAGCAGGAACGCGAGGTAGAAGAGCAACTGCTGGTTGAAGACGGAGCTTCCGACAATCGGGAGCTGCGACAGCCCGGGGATGGCAAGCCTCGGCGTGTCCACGGGCAGCGATGGATTCTGGCCACCAAAGACATCCCGGTAGAGGAACGCGGTCAAGCCGCCACCAAAGATCGTAATGGCAAGCCCGACCAGGACCTGATCGACGCGCAGGGAGATCGTCATCACCGCAAAGAGCGTACCTAGTATGAGCCCGGCAACGATGCCACCCAGGATGCCCAGCCAGGCACTGTTGGTGTTGTAGGCGACCAGGAACGCGAAGAATGCGCCACTGAGCATCATGCCTTCGATGCCAAGATTGAGCAGGCCAGCCTTCTCTCCGACCGCCTCTCCCAACGCCGCAAGGACCAGCGGGACCGCCGCGATCAGGGCTGCCGCCAGCATGGCCGTGACAAAGGCGATGGTCATGCGCGCCCTCCGGCTTCACGAATCACGCCGTCCAGCATGGCATCGGTGATCGGGGGTTGCGGCGGCTCGCCGGCATTCGCGGCTCCGAGTTCCAGCTCATCTTCCGCCGAGTAGGGGGAGCGGCGACGCTCGAACCAGGTGGCAACCGCGAAGCAGAGCAGCATCAGCCCTTCCAGCATCTCGACGAAATACGTTGGAATGCCAAGCGGCCGCGCCATCATCTCGCCACCAATACTCAGGAACGACAGGAAGTAGGCGAACGGGATGATCCAGAGCGGATTGAGGCGCGCAAGGTAGACGAGCGCGAACGCGGCAAACCCGTACCCGGGGTTCCAGTTCCCCTGGAAAAGTCCCTTCACGCCCAGGATATCGTTGGCGCCGGCCAGGCCCGCCATGGCCCCACTTGCCAGCAAGGCGATCAACGTGAGGCCACCCACGGGCATGCCGGCGTGCAGTGCTGCCTGGCGGTTGCGGCCGAGGACATCGAGCATGAACCCGAGGACGGTGTTGCGAAACAACACCCAGACCAGGATGGCCACTACCAGGCCGACCAGCAATCCGACGTGGACACCTGTATCGCCGATCCCCGGCAGGCGGAGCTCCTTCGGGATAAGCGGGGTCTGCGGCGGGACGACATTTGGGTCCTTGACTGGTCCCTTGACCAGCCAGGATGTCACGTTCAGGGCGACGTAGTTCATCATCAGCGTGGTGATGATCTCGTTCAGCCCCCAGCGCACCCGCAGGATACCGGGGACCAGGGCCCAGAGGAGGCCGCCGACCATGCCGGCCACGGCAGCGGCCAGCCACAGCACCGGCGCCGGCGCTTGTCCGGCTAGCGCGGCCCCGGTCACTCCAGCCAGCAGCCCGCCAACCAGGAGTTGCCCGTCGATACCGATGTTCCAGACTCCGGCACGTAGGGAAATGACCAGGCCGGCGCTGACGATGAGGAGCGGCGCCATGTGGATGAGCGTTTCGGAGATGCCGTAGGAGGTGCCGAGGCCGCGCGAGAAGAGCATGGCGTAGGCAGCGACCGGGTCCTTGCCGCGCAGGAGCAGGAAGACGGCGCCCAGCACCAGTGCCGCCACGATGGCTGCCAGCGAGGTGATGAGCGGGGCAAAGCGCCGCGTCAGTGGTTGGGAGGTGGCTTTCGTGCTCATGCGGGCACCTGGACCTGGTGGCCGAGCATGAGCTCACCGAGCGCCTCGGGGGTCGCCTGGGCACGTGGCAAGATGGCGATCAATTCGCCGTTGTACATGACGCCAATGCGGTCGCTCACCTCCAGCAACTCCTCGATTTCCGAGGAGATCAGGACAACCGCATTGCCCGCGTCCGCCTGGTCCCGGAGTTGTCGCCAGATGAAGGCCGTCGTTCGCAGATCCAGACCGTTGGTCGGCTTGTTGACGACCAGGAGCTGAGGATTGAGCGAGAGCTCACGCCCAAGCAAGAGCTTCTGGATGTTGCCGCCGGAGAGCATGCCAATTGGCGTGCTGGCTCCCGGGGTTTTCACCGAGAAATCGGTGATGAGTTGCTGGGCGCGTTCGTCCATGGCTCGACGGTTCATCCAGAAGCCGTTGGAAAATGGCTTGCGCCCAATCGCCTTGAGCGCCACGTTCTCGGCCACGCTCGATGCGGCGACCGAGCCCTCGTGCAGGCGGTCGTCCGTGACGTAGCCAATGCCCGCCTTCGTTGAGGCGGCAACGCCGCGGTTCGTGAAGTTGCGCCCCTGGTACATCACCTTGCCGGAGGTTACCTTCCGCTGCCCGGCAATGACCTCACCCAGTTCCTTCTGCCCGTTGCCATCAACGCCGGCAATGCCGAAAACTTCACCCTGGTGTACGTCCAGCGTCAGGTCACGAACCGCCGCTGCACCATGTTCGCGCGCGGTTGAGACACCTTGCAGGGAGAAGAGGACATCTCCGGCTGCGGCGCGGCTGATTGTGGGCGATGCAACAGGTTCGGAGCCGCCAAACATCTGCTCCACGATACGCCGGCGCACACTTTCGGTGCTCGCACCATGCAGGGCATCCGGGCCGAGGTCGCCCGCGTTGCGTCCAGCACGCAGCACGGAGACGCGGTCACTGACGGCCAGGGCCTCGCCCAGCTTGTGCGTGATCAGCACCACCGCCACACCCTGCCCGCGCAAGCGGCGCAACAGGTCCAGCAGCGAATCGACCTCGCCAGGGGTCAGCACCGATGTCGGCTCGTCCAGGAGGAGCACGCGCGAGCCACGCAGCAGCGCCTTGATGATCTCGACGCGCTGGCGCTGGCCAAGCCCCAGGTAGCGAATCTCGGTCTGCGGACTCACGTCAAGGCCGAACTCGGCCAACATCTGCGTCAGCCGCTCTTCGATCCCGCCCAGGCTGAGCACGAAGCCGGTGTCGCCACCGAGCGCGACGTTCTCCAGGATGGAAAGGTTCGGCACCAACGTGAAGTGCTGGTAGACCGTGCCGATGCCGCGCTTGAGTGCGTCGACTGGTGAAGTGATCTGCACCTCATCATCAGCGATGCGGATCGATCCGGAGTCCGGCTGGTACATGCCGGCAAGGATATTCATGAGCGTGGTCTTGCCGGCGCCGTTCTCACCCAGGACGGCGTGAATCTCGCCGGGCCAGAGATCAAGCGAGATACGGTCATTCGCCAGCACCGGGCCGAAGCGCTTGCTGATATCCCGCATCTGCACCAGTGGCGTTGCCAGCGGCTGACTTTTTGGTTGTCTCGTCTCGAGCGCGGCGCTCACGTCAGGGATCGTCGCTTTCTACTCGCCGTAGAAATCCGGAGCCAGCTTGTAGCCCTTGAACTTCTCGGGATCGTGGGAATAGAAGATGTCGCCGCCAACCTTCTGCGCGATATTCTCGATGCGCATCATCGAATCGAGCAGGTCAGCCGGGTCCGAGTGCAGGCCCATCAGGACGCGGTCCTTCAGGTTGTGCTCGGTGTAGGCCACGTCGAAGGGAAAGACCATTGGGCGCTGGTCTCCACCCGGATCAATGATGGCGGAGAGATGCCCAACGGAGTGTCCTGGCGTCTCGACCAGGGTGATACCCGGCAACACTTCGTACTCGAAGTCGCCGAGGTCCAGCATGACGGTCTTCATTCCGGGCATGACCACCAGGTCGGCGTCATAGCCGAGACGCTCCCAGGGATCGGGCACGTGAGAGTGCCGCAGCTCCGACGTGGAGAAGATGAACGTCGCCTGCGGAAAGAGCTTGTTGTTCGAGCAATGATCGAAGTGCAGGTGGGAATTGACGACGATGTCGATCTCCTCTGGCTTCACCCCAATCCTGGCAAGTTGGTTGACGATCTGCTGATCCTCGGACTGCTCCGGCTTCTCGAACGGCAGTTTGCGCTCGACCCACTCCTTCTCGAAGCCCGTGTCGATGAGGATTTTGCCATCTGGATGGTCGATGTAGAGAGAGTAGACCGGGAAGCGGAACTCCACGCCCTGATTGTGATTCCAGGTGGCGAACGACATGTCGAGCAGCAGTGTGCCACTGTCCAGCAGGTAAACCTTCATCGGTCGTCGCCTCCTTCTGCATTGACGCCAGCATCGCCCGTCGATCCGGCGGTCTGCCCATTCTGCAACGTCCACCAGATGCGCTCCGGTGTAGCAGGAAGTTCGTTCATGTGGATGCCGGCATCCGCGAGCGCCGTCGCGACGGCGGCGGCCACCCCAGCCAGTGCGCCCTCGCCGACGCCCTTTGCGCCATAGGGCCCCGGACCATCCTCGTTCTCCACGATATTGGAAGAGAAAGCCAGCGGCATGTCCGCAATGGTGGGCACGTGATACTCGTAGAGCGTTGCGTTCTGAAGCGTACCTGTCTCGTCGTAAAGCATCTCTTCGTAGAGCGCATTGCCGATTCCCTGGTTGGCGCCACCCATCTCCTGGGTCACAACCTGGCGGGGATTGAGCGCCTTGCCGACATCGGCCACGCTCACCACCTTGTTCAGGGTCACGATGCCAGTTTCGGGATCGACGGCAAGTTCCACGCCCCCGATGCAGACCTCCCAGAAGACCGGCCCTTCGGCATAGGAGCCGCTGCCCTTTTCCGGGCGGACCGTCCCGTTGCCCATGAGTTCCCCGCCGACCATGCCGAAGTGGTACTTGATCAGGTCCGGGAACGTCACCGTCTCGCCTTCGTGGCGGACGGCGCCATCCCGAATCTCCAACGCGACCTCGGGCAAGTCGAGGAAGCGGCTGCCAATGGTCAGTAGCTGCTGCCGGATATCCTGCGCCGCGCGGAGCACGGCCATCCCGGCCAGCGTGGTGGAGCGGCTCGCGCCGGTAGAGCGGTCGTATGGCGTCAGCCGCGTATCCCCGCCCGGGACGCGTACGCGCTCAGGAGAGACGCCGAGCTCTTCGGCCACGATCTGGGCAAAGACCGTACGCGCGCCCTGGCCGACCTCGGTGGAACTGACCAGCAGGGTCAGGCCGCCGTCCGCCTCCATGCGGATGGCGGCGGTGGAGACCGGGTGCGCGCCAGCAGCCAGCAACCCGACGCTCATACCGCGTCCGACGGTGCCCTCTGGCTTCGGGGAATCCCAATCTAGGCTCTTGGCCACACGCTGGATGTCCCCGATCAGGTCGGCATCAAGTGGCTTCCCGCCAGGACGCACGGATTCGCCGTACCGCAGGAGATTGCGCTCGCGCATTTGCAGCGCATCGAGCCCGCAGCGGCGGCCAATTTCATCGATCTGCAGTTCACCGCACCATTGCAGGTGGGTAGCGCCGAACGCGCGGTAGGAGCCAGCCGGGGAGGTGCTGGTGTAGACGCCCCAGGCGTCTACCTTGACCGCTTCCCACGTGTACGGACCGGGCGCGGCGTCCGCGCCGGTTGCGACTACGCGTGGCCCGTTGTCGGCGAAGGCTCCGGTATCGAACCAGGCACGCACCTCACGCGCCAGCAGCTTGCCCTCTTTGGTGGCGGCGGTCCGCATCCACGCCTTCATCCCGTGGCGGCGGGTGGTGACCATCGACTCATCGACGCTGTTGGCAATGCGCACCGGGCGGCCTGCCAGGCGCGCCAGCGAGGACGTGATCGGCTCCATTTTTGTGTACGACTTCGCGCCGAAGCCACCACCCAGGTAGGGCACGACCACGCGCACCGCGCCGACGGGCAGGCTGAAGAGGTCAGCCAACTCCGCGCGGACCAGGAAAGGATGCTGGCAGGAGGACCAGACGGTCAGGTCGTCGTTGCCCATCCAGGCAGCGATAGTGGTGTGGGGTTCCATCGAGTACTGGAAGACCGCCGGAAAGATGTACTCCCCTTCGACGACGACATCCGCGTTCGCGAACAAGGCATCGGAATCACCGCGCGCGAAAGCATGGTGGTAGCAGACGTTGCCCTCGTCCAGGCGGATTTCACCCAGGCCGTGAAAGAGTCCTGCACGCAGCTTCGGTGCGTCATGGAGCAGTGGTGCACCCGGGGCGAGCGCCTGGTCGATGGCGGTGGCCGCCGGCAACTCCTCGTACTCGACCTCGATCAGGTCGAGCGCGGCGTCGGCAATTGCCGGCGAGTCCGCGGCAACGGCCGCGACTGGCTCGCCGACAAAGCGCACGGTCTCGATTGCCAGAACCGGCCGGTCCTTGAGCGCATGGCCGTAGAACGGGTCGGATGAGGGCAGATTGCGCCCGGTCATGACCGCGATCACGCCTGGCAGGGCCTCTGCTGCGCTGGCGTCGATGGACACGATACGCGCGTGGGCATAGGGACTGCGCAGCACCCGGCCATAGGCCATGCCGTGGAAACGGAGGTCGCCCGCAAACTGCGCCTCGCCCTGGACCTTGGCCAGCGCGTCCGTGCGTGCGGCGTTCGTGCCAATGACTCCGTAGGTCGTGC
>JALYWD010000539.1 GCA_030852885.1 Chloroflexota bacterium
GCCTGCTCGTAGGCGTGCGCCACGCGCAGGATAGTGTCCTCGGCGAAGGCGGGGCCAAGAATTTGCAGCGAGACGGGGAGGCCGTCGCTGAAGCCGCAGGGGAGGGCGACCCCCGGGATGCCCGCCATGTTGGCCGGAATCGTGAACACGTCCGCCAGGTACATCTGGTAGGGGTCGTCCGTGCGCGCGCCGAGTGCGAACGCGACTGTGGGGGAGGTCGGTGCGACGATGGCATCGACCTGCTCCCAGGCGCGATCGAAGTCCTGCTTGATGAGTGTGCGCACCTTCTGCGCCTTCACGTAGTAGGCGTCGTAGTAGCCAGAGCTGAGCGCGTACGTGCCGAGCATGATGCGGCGCTTCACCTCCGGCCCGAACCCCTCGCCACGTGTGCGCGCGTAGGTCTCTGCCAGGGTCGGGGCCTCTACGGCGAGGCCGTACTTGACCCCGTCGTAGCGAGAAAGGTTCGCGCTCGCCTCGGCCGGCGCGGTGATGTAGTACGTCGGCAGCGCGTACTCGGTGTGCGGCAGATCGACCTCGATGATTTCCGCGCCCAGGCTCGCGAGACGGGCAATCGCTGCATCCACGGCCGCCGAGACACCGGGTTCCATGCCATCGACGTTGTACTGCCTGGCCACTCCAAGCTTCATGCCGCGCACGTCGCCAGTAAGGGCGGCGCGGAAATCGGGCACTGCTACCGGGCTCGACGTGGAATCCCTGGGGTCGTGCCCGGCAATGGCCTGCAGCGTGATGGCTGCGTCCTCAACGGTGCGGGTAAAGGGGCCGATCTGGTCCAGACTGGAAGCAAAGGCGAGCAAACCCAGGCGGGAGACGCGGCCATACGTCGGCTTGACGCCTACGACGCCACAGAAGCCCGCCGGCTGCCGGATGGAGCCGCCGGTGTCTGAGCCGAGACTGAAAAGGGCGAGTTCACCTGCCACCGCTGCCGCTGGCCCGCCGCTGCTCCCGCCGGGCACCCGGTCGGTGTTCCAGGGGTTGCGGACGACCTTGTAGGCGGAGTTCTCGTTGGAGGAGCCCATCGCAAACTCGTCGGTGTTCGCCTTGCCCAGGAACACCGCGCCAGCGTCGCGCAGACGGCTGACAACGGTTGCGTCGTACGGGGGCACGAAGCCCTCCAGGATGCGCGAGGCGGCCGTCGTCGGCGCGTCAGTCGTGCAGAGCACGTCCTTCAGCGCAACGGGGATCCCCGTCAGGGTGCCGGCCTGGCCTCCAGCGATGGCGGCATCAGCGGCAGCCGCCTGCGCCAGCGCGACATCGTGCATGACGTGCAGATAGGCGCCGATGACGCCGTCATCCTCGGCGATGCGGTCCAGGTAGGCATTGGCAAGCTCAACCGCCGAGATTTCGCGGTTGTCGAGCTTCTGCCTGGCTTCGGTCAACGTCAGAGCAGTCAGGTCGGACATCGCTACGCCGTCTCCTCCGTTTCACCGCCGAGCACCGCATGCACCTCGAAGAATCCCTGGGACTGGCGCGGCGCATTGGCCAGGACAGCCTCACGCGGGAGTGACGGAGCAACGGTGTCATCGCGCATGACGTTGGAGAGGGAAATCACCTGGGCGGTCGGCGGAATGGCGGCAACGTCGAGGGCTTCCAGCGCGGCAATGTGCCCCAGGATGGAGGAAAGTTGATCCTGCATACGGGTCAGTTCGTCGTCGGTCAACCCTAGCCGGGCCAGGGCCGCAACGTGCTCAACATCTTCGCGAGAAAGTGCCATCTGGTAGTCCATTGCCCTGTACGAAACGCAGCGGTGGGCCTTTTTGGCGCACCAAAACCGGGTGAGTTTAGCATGGCCCATCAGGCAGACCCGGGCGGTCCTGGGCGTGGAGCCCTGATGTAGACTGCAAACTTGCGATCGCCCGGTGCCTGTCCCAGCTCCGATGCTTGCCTTGGCATGGCTTCAATCCGGTAGCGTCGTGCCGATGCGAGTTCATGACCGGGTGGCCGGGTAGGCAGCATGTCAGGCAACGGAAAACCATTCTTGTCGAAATTTGGTCTGGCGGGCGCCGGCGTCCTGGTCCTTGCGGGCCTGGCAGGGTGTGTGGAGGACGAGGTCGGGCCACAGTTCGCCAATAATCCTCCGACGGCAACGACTGGCCCTACGTCAGGGCTCCCAACTGCCGCCCCGGCTACGCCGATGGTGATTGCCACGCCCGTCGCCGCGGCGACGCCGGTGACGATCGAGGATATGTTGGGGACCCGTGGCGCCGTCCAACGCATTTTCCTGGCGTCCCACGAGACGATCTGGGCGGTTAATGACAATGGCGAAAGCGAGGCGATCCTCGACGCCGCCCCTGACGAGCAAGTGGTCGCCATCGGGCCTTCGCCTGATGCGACGCAGGTGGCCGCGATCATCGCCTGGGATGATGGGCAGTCCTCGTCGCTCGTGGTCCTGGACGCTGACGGCGGCCTGGTCGAAGAACTTGACCTCACAGGCGAGATGACAGCTACACCGATCCCCGTGCAGGCTGTCTCCAGCAACGTTTCTGTCGATTGGTCGCCACAAGGCGACAAGATTCTGCTTCTTTCCGGCAGCGGCACACTGTTGACGGTGGCGGTGGAACCGGACGCAACTCTTGAGCCAATCAACCTGGGCGAAGCAGATCGCGTCATCCTGGAGCCAGCCTGGTCGCCGACCGGGCAACAGATCGCGTTCCTACGGGTCGATCCGGAGGCCCGGACGCGTTCACTTGCCGTGCACGATCTGCAGAGTGGCACGACGACCGATCTCGTTGGCCCGGCCGAGGGCCGGACCGTGGTTGAGTTCGCCTGGGAACCGGGCGGCCAGGAACTCCTGTTTACCGAGGGATCTGCGCTGAGCAGCGCCATTACTGGTATCGACCTGTGGCGCATCAGCGCGGACGGCACGGGACGTGAACTCGTGGCGGCGGCAGGCGCTGCCGCGCCCGTTGCCCGCATCACGACGGTGACACCTTCGCCCGATGGCAAAAGCGTGGCCTACGCCGTACTCGTGCCCGGCGGGAGCGCGCCAGCGGTCGATAGCGTCTGGGTACGGGATTTGACCAGCGGTCAGGGAATTCGGCTCGGCCTGCCTTCGGTACGAAGTGTGGAGAACATCTGGTGGACGAGCAAAGGCCTGGCCATCGCGGCGGTAACTGACCGCCGCAATGAGCCAGTTCTCGCCGTGCTGCTGGTAGCGCCGAGCGGAAACGTGTCCGCGCTCTGGGCCGAGCCACGGCGAGTTGCTTCCCCGGTTCCCATCGCGTCGCCCGTGGCGGAAGACGCGGACTAGGTCGACGCGGCGTCGCCGTAGAGGCTGGCGAGTTCGTCGTCGCTGATCTCTTCGGCGTCGAGCAGATTCTTGATCGATTGCAGGCGCGCCTCATCGGCGTCATCGCCAGGATCAAGGTCCTGGGGTGCAGCGTCATGAACCACGCCCGGAACCGGATCTGGCGCGATTGCCCGCGCGGCGACACGGGAGGCGTTCTGTGCTGGCGCGGCAGGGGGCACGTACTCGCCCCGCAACACACAGGCAATCGTCACCCTGCGCCCGAGATTCCGCGACAGGACGTCAGCGACGGTTTCACGCACGTCGTCGCTGTTCAGCTTGTCGCGGTGGAATGGGTAGGGCACCGCGAGCGTGATCTCTGACTCAGAAATCGCGACCGGATCAACCTCGCTGAGCAGCGCTTCGATGCGGCGGTTGATTGCCTTCACGTCCGATCGAATGCGCGGCCAGAGGTCGGCAATTTGCGCAACGTCATAGACGCCGCCGCCTGCTGGTGCGTGCTGCGGAGGCGATGCAGATGGCGTGGGCGCACTCCGGAGCGGCGTTATCGGCGCGGGCTCCGCGCGGGGAGGCTGCGGCTCAGCAACGGCTGGCTCACGCAGTGGCGATGACGTCGCTTCGCGGGCGGCGCCAGGGTTCCGCACACGATCCCGCAGCGAGGTGACGCGCGGTGCAGGGTGTCCCTCGTCTCGAGGTGGCGCGGCTGGTTCGTGCGCGCGGGGAGCCATGCCCGGTGCTTGCTCCGCAGACCGGCGGTCCGGAGACCCGGTCGTGACGCCGGATGTTGTGGTCGCTCCGACGATGGCGATCTCGAGCGGTAGCTGCGGAAACGGCGAGTGCTTGATGTTGAAGTCAATCTCCGCGAAGCGCTGCGCATGGGCAGCAAGTTCGTGAAGTGAGAATCGCTGAGCCAGCTCCATCGCCGCTGCATCGCCTGACTGGATTGCGCCTGCCCGTTCCAGCATCAGCGACCGCAGGAATGCTGTGAGTTGGCGGTTTAACTGGCGCGGATCTTCGCCTTCGTCAACGGAGACCTGCACCACGCTCAGCGCAGAGGCAGCATCTCGTTCGCCCAACGCCGCAACTATCGCCTCGACACGCTCGTTGCGGCTCAGACCCAACGCGGTGCGGACATCGGCAACCTCGATCGGCTGCTCGCCGCCACCTGCCTGCAGGGCCAACTGCTCCAGCAGGCCGAGCGCATCACGCAGGCTGCCAGTTGCGTGCCGCCCAATCAACAGCAACGCATCTTCGCTGACCTGGAAGCCCTCCTGGTCGACGACCGTCCGCAGCCGCCGCGCCATGTCATCGGCGCTGATGCGGCGAAACTCAAAGCGCTGGCAGCGTGAGACGATGGTCGGCAGCAGTTCCTCTGGGTCAGTCGTGGCCAGGATGAATCGGCTGTGCGCGGGGGGTTCTTCCAGCGTCTTGAGAAATGCGTTTGCGGCCGCGCCGGTGATCTGGTGCGCCTCGTCGATAATGTAGACCTTGGAAGGCAACTGCGTGGGGGCGTAGCGCACCTTGTCCCGCAAGTCGCGGATATCATCGATACCCCGGTTACTGGCGGCGTCGATCTCGATGACGTCGGGTGATGCGCCCGAATTGATGGCGATGCAGTTGGCGCAAACGTTGCACGGGCGCTGGGCAGGGTCTTCGGCGAGGCAGTTGACGGCCTTCGCGAGCAAACGCGCCGTGGTGGTCTTGCCCGTGCCGCGTGGCCCGCTGAACAGGTAGGCGTGCCCGACACGATCAAGACGGACCGCATTCTGCAGCGTCCGCACGATGTGACTCTGGCCAACAAGTTCGTCCGTCGCGAACGAATTCGGGCGGTACTTACGGTACAGGGATGAGGTGTGCTGGTACCCGCCGGATGCTTTGGCCCCGCTGCTCTGACTACGGCTGCCGCCAGCCGGCTCACTGGCCATCCAAATCCTCCTGCAAAGCCGCGGGGGCGGCGTGACTGTCCGTACACCAGTATAGTGCCGGGTCTGATTCCGCTGGCGAGATCGGTCACCGAGGAACACCGTGGGAACGCTCTACATCGTTGCGACACCAATTGGCAACCTCGAGGACATTTCCGCACGGGCGCTGCGTGTGCTGGGCGACGTGCCGGTGATTGCCGCGGAGGACACCCGGCACAGCAGAAAGCTGCTGAACCACTTTGGCATCACGACGCCGTTGATCAGCTATCACGAGCACAACCAGCGTCAGCGCGAGGAGCACCTGCTCGCGCGCCTGGCGGAAGGCGATGTGGCGCTGATCACGGACGCGGGTACTCCAGCCATTTCGGACCCTGGCGCCGGGATCGTCCGCGCCGCGCTGGCCGCCGGGTACGCGGTCTCCCCAATTCCGGGGCCATCCTCCCTGGCCGCCGGCGTGAGCGTCTCCGGCCTCATCGACGGGCCGTTCGTTATGCTCGGTTTTCTGCCACGGGAGGCTGCCCCTCGCCAACGTATGGTGGGCCGGGCCGGATCAACGGGCTGGCCGTTGGTGCTCTTCGAATCGGCGCAGCGTCTCGCCGCAACATTGCAGGAACTGGCCGGGGCGCTGGGAGATCGGGACGCCGTGGTGCTGCGAGAGCTCACGAAGGTGCATGAGGAAGTACGGTCAGGGACGCTCAGTGATCTGGCGTCCTGGGCGGATTCCGGGTCGGTCCGTGGTGAGATCGTGCTGGTCATCGGCGGCAGTGAGGCAGCAGGTGGGGCCTCGGCGGACGATGCGGCGGAGGTGGTCGCGGCGCTGCGGCGAGCGGGTCTGAGTCCAAGCAAGGCGGCGCGGGAGGCGGCGGCCATCACCGGTCTGCCCCGCGCGGAACTGTATGCACTGGCGACGCGCCCACTCGACGAGGGGTCAGTCCGGTTGGAAGGCGAGCTTTCTCTGGCGCAGGAGGACACTTTGCAGCAACCCCTGGGCGATCAGGAAGGCCCAGAGCGAGGTCAGGCCAGAGCTGACGAAGGGTAGCGTGATGCCAGTCACCGGCATGATTCCAATATTCATGCCGATGTTGACGAACGCCTGGAAAAAGATCATGCCAGCGATACCAACGGCCAGCGCCTGCCCCAGGGGGTCACGCGCAACCTCAGAGACATGCAGAACCCGCCACAACAGGAGCACAAAGGTCAGCATCAGCGCGGTCATGCCGATGAACCCGAACATGCCACTGGCGTGGGCGAAGATGAAGTCGGATTCGCGCACCTTGAGCAGGCCAAGCTGGCTCTGGGTCCCGCCCTCGATCCCGAAGCCCCGGAGACCGCCCGATCCAATGCTGATCCGCGCCTGGATCAAGTTGAAACCTTCGCCGCGCGCATCTGATTCCGGATCAAGAAAAACGGTCCACCGGCTGCGCTGGTAGTCCTGGAGCAGAAACTCCCACGCCCCGACGACGACTGCCGGCGCTGCCACGAGCAGGATTGCCCAGTACCGCTTCCGCATATGGGCCACGGTCATGATCGAGATCCAGATGACGGCGTAGACGAGAGACGATCCAAGGTCTGGCTGCCGGAAGACAAGCAGCATGGGCACGCCGACAATGAGCGCGGACAGAATGACATTGCCGAGTTCCTGCATCTCCTCGCCGCGAGACGCCACAAACGCGGCCAGTGCCAGAACGGTGGCGATCTTGGCGAACTCGGACGGCTGAATGGTGGTGAAGCCGAGGTCAAACCAGCGACGCGAACCAGCAATCTCGACGCCGATGCCGGGCACGAGGACCAGCGCAAGCGCCGCCACGGCTGCGCCATAAATGATCCAGGAGAGCGATCCCAGGATTCTGTAGTCGATGGAGGCCACGATGAACATGACGACCACGCCCAGGATGCCATAGAGCCCTTGGCGCACCCCGAGGTTGGCGGGCGTGATCGGGCCACCGCCGTCCGCGCTGTAGATGGTGACGGCGCTGAAGCCCATGAGCACCAGCGTCAACATCAGCATCAACCAGTCAAAGTCGCGCCAGCCGCGTCCCAGTCGTTTCACAGGCCCTCACCGTGCGTCCCGCTAGAGGAGTGGTACCCCATTGATCTTTATCCGAAACGCATAGCCAAGCATTTCGGCAGCGCGCCGCGACATCAACATGCGGGACAGGAAGATCTCGAAGTAGGTCATCACCGGCGCAATGCGGGTGTCAATCTGCAAGTCAAGCGTAATGGTCTTGTCAACCGGGTTGATACTGAGATGAGATGACGTGGCCGCATAGTTGACGCGGTCATGGATGTCGAGCGTCAGGGGATCTGGATCACGAACCCGTGAGCGGTGCACGTCTGCCTTGTCCGCCAGGATGAGCGCGGCGGAGACCGCATGGACCGGATCACCCATGCTGCCCTCGTCCTCATGGGAGCCGATGGCGCCCATGACGATGGCGGTGTCCTGCGGAGTGGCCGCGAGCCGGGTCAGGAGGCTGTGCGCGAGCAACGCTCCGGACCGCGCGTGCCCATGGCGCGCCACCACGTTCCCGATATCGTGAAGGTAGCCAGAGACGGCGGCCAGATCCTGCTCGCGGCGGCTGTATCCCGTGCGCCGCAGAATCACACGCGCGTCCCGGGCCACAATCTCGGCGTGGCGCAACCCGTGATCGGTGTACCCGATTGCGCCAAGATTCTCGTTCGCCGCATTGATCAGCACGTGTACTTCGGGATCAGCCTTGACCTGAGCCAGAGTGATCGACGCTGCGTCAGACGCCACCTGCCCGGCAGGCGGCGCGAGTGCTGGAGCCGCGGATGTGATGGACATGGATGGCAGGTACTCACATGGTCAAAGTCGCTGCCGGAGTATAGGGGGATGCAGTCCGGGACGGCGAGGCGCCGGAAGGCGCATGGTATCTTTTGCCCGCTCTGGAACGCTGTAGGGAATGACGCGGTCGCTCTGTGCGACGGTGAGGGTACGTGCAGACATATGGCTGATCTCGACGCCGAGCGGATTCAGATCGAGGCCATCGGCCAGCCGGGCGAACGCCGTTTCCGCCTCCTGGCTCTGGTGAATGGCCAGACCTACGCCATCTGGATGGAGAAGCAACAGGTTCACGCGCTCGGCCTTGCCCTTGAGCAGATGCTGGAGCGCCTGCCAGACGCCGGCCCAGATCTGGGCGCACCGTCAATAGGTGATTTTGACCGCGAAACGCGCAAGCAGTTCCGCGTGGGCCGCATGGAACTCGGCTACGACGACTCGGACAATCGCCTGGTGATCGTCGCGCACGATCTCAACCAGGACGATGAGGGTGAGGCCGCGTTTGCCTGCCGCCTGACGCTGGATCAGGCCCGCGAGCTCAGCGCCGAAGCCGGGGCGGTGGTTTCGGCTGGACGGCCGCGCTGCACCATGTGCGGTCAGCCGATGGGGCCAGGTCCCCACGCTTGCCCGCAGCAGAATGGGCACTTCAAGCATCGCATCGTCGAGATCGAAGATCCCGACGAAGAGGAATAGGTCCGCTGCCGACCCGGGTGATTTGACAACACTGCCGCACCTGAATTAGGCTACGTGCACTTGGGCAAACGTGTCCCCGGCGAAATGGGAACCTTGATGTCGATTGTCGGCCGCATTGCGATTACGCTGGTATCGGGCCTCGTACTTACGGGGCTCCCGATTGGGAGCCGCGTGCGCTAGGGGGGCCGCAGCACCGGCGAGAGCCGGCAACGGAAGATTCAGTCAGTTCGATGGGTGGGCCTCCCGATTGCGGGGGGCTTTTTTGATGTTTGAAGCAGGCAATCGTCGTTCGGCATCCGGAGACGCTCCGGAGGGTTCCAGGAGAGGGAGAACCATGGCAGCAACCGATGTGGCGGCGCACCCGCGCGCTGATGCGCCAACGGGAAGCAAGCGAACTGAGCGGCCAGTCCTGACAGGCGCCCAGATTGTATGCCAGGCTCTCGAGGATGCGGGCGTCGATACCGTGTTTGGCTATCCAGGCGGCGCGGTGATTCCGCTCTACGATGCGCTCCCGGCCGCGGGCTTTCACCACGTGCTGGTGCGCTTTGAGCAGTGGGCCGCCATGGCCGCGCAGGGGTACGCCCGGGCGACCGGCAAGCCGGGTGTCTGCATGGCCACCTCTGGACCTGGTGCAACAAACCTGGTCACTGGCCTGGCCGATGCCATGCTGGATTCGGTGCCGATGGTTGCCATCACCGGGCAGGTGATCCAGCCGTTGATCGGCCGGGACGCCTTCCAGGAAGTCGATATCACCGGCATCACCCTGCCTGTTACCAAGCACAACTACGCTGTCACGCGCATTCAGGACCTGGCGCCGACGATCAAGGAGGCGTTCCACCTGGCAACGTCCGGTCGTCCGGGCCCGGTGCTGATCGACATCCCGAAGACGCTCTTCCAGCAGACGGGCGAATACGCGTTCCCCGAAACGACCTTCCGTCGTGGCTACCAGCCGACGTCGATTCCAAATATGCGCCAGGTGCGTCTGGCCGCCGAGGCCATCGCCCAGGCGAAGAAGCCGCTGATCATGGCCGGACACGGCATTCTGCTCGCGAACGGCGCCGAGCTGTTCCACGAGTTCGTGGAGAAGAGCGGCATCCCGGTGGTATTCACGCTGCTGGGCCTCGGCACCTTTCCGGAGGATCACCCGCTGGGCCTGGGCCTGATGGGGATGCACGGGCACAAACATGTCAATGACGCCCTGGATACGTGCGACCTGCTGGTCAACATCGGGGCGCGCTTCGATGACCGCGCGACGGGACGTATCAGTGGCTTCGCGCAGAACGCCAGGGTAGTGCACGTTGATATCGACCCGGCCGAGATCGGCAAGAACGTCCACACGGATGTGCCAGTCGTGGGAGACGCAGCGGAAGTGTTGAAGCTGCTTATCCCCGAAATCGAGGAGCGCCGCTACGACGACTGGACGGCCTGGATCGATGCTCAGAAGGACCGCACGCTGAGTGAGGCCCTGGAGGATCGGCCGGAGTGGCCGGAGCCGTACACCATCATCAAGGCGATCGCGCAGGCGACCAACGGCGACGCGATCGTGACCACGGATGTCGGCCAGCACCAGATGTGGGCCGCGCAGCACTACGGGTTCAAGCACCCGGACCGCTGGATCACCTCGGGCGGCCTGGGCACGATGGGCTTCGGCCTGCCGTCCGCCATCGGGGCCAAGATCGGGCGACCGGACCTGGAAGTCTGGACGGTCATTGGCGACGGCGGCTTCCAGATGTCCAGCAACGAACTGGCGACGGCGGTTCAGGAGAACCTGGACATCAACATCTGCATCATCAACAACGGCTACCTGGGTATGGTGCGGCAGTGGCAGGATCTCTTCCACGCCAAGAACTACTCTGAGGTCCGCATCGGCGCCCCGAACTTCGAGAAGCTGGCCGAGGCGTATGGCATCACCGGTATCACCGTGCGCACGGATGCCGAAATCGAGCCGGCTATCGAGCGCGCCCGCTCCATCAAGGGCCCGGTGCTGATCGACTTCGTGATCGAGCCAGAAGCGAATGTGTGGCCGATGGTGCCCCCGGGCGGCGCCAATTCCGAGATGATGCACAACCGGTACGAGGTGTAAGCCGATGAAGACGCGTCATATCCTGAGCGTGCTGGTGGAGAATCACTCCGGTGTCCTGAACCGGGTTGTCTCGCTTTTGCGCCGCCGCTCGTTCAACATTGAGTCGATCACGGTTGGACACTCTGAACAGCCGGGGATCTCGCGGATGACCATTGTGGTCAATGCGGAAGAAGATGAGGTCGAGCAGGCCGGCAAGCAGCTCTACAAGCTCATGGAAGTTCTGAAAGTTACCGATGTCACCAACCTGAACAGCATCGCGCATGAACTGGCGCTGATCAAGGTGGCGGCCAAATCCCAGAGCCGTGCCGAAATCCTGCAGATCGCCCAGATTTACGACGCCCGCGTGGTCGATGCCAGCCCAAGCACGTTGCTGCTGGAGGCGTCTGGCCCGGAGGATCGCATCGACGGGCTGCTGAACATGTTGAAGGCGTTTGGCATCCGGGAACTGGTGCGCACGGGGCCCGTCGCCATGCAGCGAGGGTCCGCCTCCGTCGGCATCAGGGAGACGACGCGCCCGGAGCGCGAGACGGTAGTTGCCGGCAACGGCACGGGACCACATGTGAATTGAGCCGGGGGCGCCGCGAGAGCGGCGCTTCCGTTTCGAGGTGGAAGGGGCTCGGGCATTGGGCACGAGCCAGGAACGTCCGGAACGTTCCGGACGACGGTAAAACAGGGAGTACTCAATGCCCGCGAAGGTCTACTACGAGAGCGATGCTGGTCTCGATGCACTACTTGGCAAGACCGTGGCCGTGATTGGTTACGGCAGCCAGGGCCATGCCCACGCGCTCAACCTGCGTGACTCCGGTATCGACGTCGTCGTCGGCCTGCATGAGGGCAGCAAGAGCCGGGCCAAGGCGGAGGCCGAGGGCCTGCGCGTGGCGCCGGTTGCGGACGCCGTCAAGCAGGCGGACGTGATCATGGTCCTGGTGCCGGATCACATCCAGAAGCCACTCTACGAGGCCGAGATTGAGCCGAACCTGACGCCGGGCAAGACGCTGATGTTCGCGCACGGCTTCAACATCCACTTCGGCGCCATCACGCCGCCTGAGGGTGTCGATGTCAGCATGATCGCCCCCAAGAGCCCGGGCCATCGCCTGCGTGAGCTTTACCAGGAAGGCGTGGGCGTACCGGCGCTGCTGGCCGTCCACCAGGACGCCTCGGGCGATGCCACGACCACGGCGCTGGCCTATGCGCGCGGCCTGGGTTCGCTGCGCGCCGGGGTGCTTGGCACAACGTTCAAGGAAGAGACCGAGACGGACCTGTTCGGTGAGCAGGCGGTGCTCTGCGGCGGCGTCAGCCACCTGATCGAGGCTGGCTTCAACACGCTGGTCCGGGCCGGGTATCAGCCGGAAATTGCCTACTTCGAGTGCCTCCACGAGCTCAAGCTTATCGTGGACCTTATCTACGAGGGCGGGCTGGAGTACATGCGCTACTCGGTCAGTGACACGGCCGAGTACGGCGACTACTACGCCGGTCCTCAGATCATCGATGAGCACGTCAAGGAGACGATGCAGGGCTTGCTGGACCGCATCCAGGCGGGCGAATTCGCGGAAGAGTGGCTGGCCGAGAACGCCGCCGGGCGCGAGCGCTTCCTCCAGATGCGGACCGATGCCCAGGGAGCCCAGGTGGAGCAGGTCGGGGCGGAACTGCGCAAGATGATGCCCTGGCTGAAGAAGGGGCGGCCGGCCGAGGCTGCCGTATCCTCAGGAGACTAACCAACATGACGTCGGAGAGTGGCGTAGCGCGCGTGGAGCGCAACGATATCGTGGTCGATCCGTCAGCGACGGTGTCCCCGCCGCGCGTGCTCGTGTTTGACACCACGCTGCGCGATGGAGAGCAATCTCCCGGGGCGACGCTGACGGCAGAAGAAAAGCTCGTGGTGGCCGATGCCCTGGCAGAGCTGGGCGTGGACATCATGGAGGCCGGTTTCCCGGCTGCGTCACCGGGTGACTTCGAAGCGGTACGCGCCATCGCGGCCCGCGTCAAGGGTGTCTCGGTGGCGGGCCTGGCCCGCTGCAACGAGCACGACATCGAGCGTGCCGCCATGGCGGTCAAGGGCGCGGAAGCGCCCCGCATCCACACGTTCATCGCCACCTCCGACATTCACCTCGAATACAAGCTCCGCATGACCCGGGAGCAGGTCATCGAGCGGGTTGACCGCATGGTGAAGTTCGCCAAGGGGTTCACCAGCGACGTCGAGTTCTCCGCCGAGGATGCCACCCGCAGCGACTGGGAGTACCTGAGCCAGGTGATCACCACCGCCATTGCCGCAGGAGCGACAACGGTCAACATCCCGGATACCGTTGGCTACACCACGCCTGGCGAGTACTCCGCGCTGATGGAGCACTTGCTGACGACGGTGCCGAACATCGACCGGGCGATCATCTCAGTCCATTGCCACGATGACCTGGGTATGGCCACGGCCAACACCCTGGCAGCGGTGCGGGCCGGTGCTCGCCAGGTCGAAGTCACCATGAACGGCATCGGGGAGCGCGCCGGGAACACCTCCCTGGAAGAGGTGGTGATGGCCCTGGCAACCCGCTCCGAGCAGTTCCGCGGCGCAACGCGTATCCGCAAGGATCGCCTGGTGCCCACCAGCCGCCTGGTCAGCACGCTGACCGGGGTGCCGGTGCAGCCGAACAAGGCCATCGTGGGAGCCAACGCCTTCGCGCACGAGGCCGGCATCCACCAGGATGGCATGCTCAAGGAGCGCACCACCTACGAGATCATGAACCCGACCGACGTGGGCTGGGAAGGGACCAGGCTGGTCCTGGGCAAGCACTCGGGGCGCGCGGGCTTCCGCAGCACGCTGGCAGACATCGGCATTCGCCTCGACGAAGAGCAGATGAACGAGGCGTACCAGCGCTTCCTGGAACTCGCTGACCGCAAGAAGAACGTCACGGCAGCGGACCTGGAGGCACTCGTCAGCAACCAGCTCGAAGGCGCACAGGATGCGCTGCAGCTCGTGCGCTGGAACGCCAGCCTTGGCTCCGGCGGCCCGGCAACCGGCAGCGTCGTGGTCAGCCTGGATGGTGAAGAGCGCACTGGCGACGGCCAGGGGAACGGCGCGGTCGATGCGTTGTTCGAAGCCATCGACGCGGCCGTTGGGCTCAAGTGTGAGCTCGAGGAGTACCATGTCGAGGCCGTGACCCCAGGTGAGGACGCGCAGGGCCAGGTGCGGCTCCGCGTGCGCGTGGGCGATCAGGTCTACACCGGCCACGGGCTGGCCACCGATGTCATCGAGGCGAGTGCGCGAGCCTACCTGGCGGCCATGAGCAAAGTCCTGCAGGACAAGCCCACGCCCATGATTCCTGGCCCAGTCTCGGCGGTTTCTCGCTGGTCCTGAGCCGCTTGCAGTGATTTGATCGACACGCCTAGAGGTAATCGACGATGAGCGAAAGTGCGCCTCAGCGCACGCTGAGCGAGAAGTTGTGGGAGCGGCACCTGGTGCACTCCGCTCCCGACGACCAGGATATTCTGTATATCGACATGCACCTTGTGCATGAGGTGACATCGCCGCAGGCGTTCGAAGGGCTACGCATGGCCGGGCGGCCGGTGCGCCGCCCTGACCTGACCATCGCCACGGCCGACCACAACGTGCCCACCATTCACCTCGACCGGCCGATTGCGGATCCGATTTCGGCGACGCAACTGGCAGCGTTGGATACCAACTGCGATGCGTTTGGCGTGCAGCTCTTCCCGCTGGCGCACCCGAACCAGGGGATCGTGCACGTCATCGGGCCGGAACAGGGGATTACGCTGCCGGGGATGACCATTGTCTGTGGGGATAGCCACACCTCGACGCACGGGGCGTTCGGCGCGCTGGCGTTCGGCATCGGCACCAGCGAGGTCGAGCACGTGCTGGCCACGCAGAGCCTGCCGCAGATTCGCCCCAAAACGATGGCGATCACGGTTGATGGCGAGTTGCAGCCGGGTGTGGGCGCCAAGGATGTGATCCTGGCCATCATCGGCAAAATCGGCACGGGCGGCGGCATCGGTCACATCGTGGAGTACCGCGGCAGCACTATCCGCTCCCTCTCGATGGAGGGACGGATGACGATCTGCAACATGTCCATCGAGGCCGGAGCCAAGGCGGGCATGGTTGCCCCGGATGACATCACCTTTGCCTACATCGAAGGCCGCGAGCACGCGCCCACGGGTGCGCTCTGGGAGCAGGCGCTGGATGACTGGCGCACGCTGCCAACGGACCCGGGCGCGACGTTTGACCGCGAGGTCTTCCTGGATGGCTCTGCGCTACAGCCGCACGTCTCCTGGGGCACGAACCCGGGCCAGGTGATCTCCATTGATGGCGCGGTGCCAGACCCGGATTCGTTCGATGATCCAGGGGCCCGGGAGGTTGCGGCCCGCGCGCTGAAGTACATGGACCTCACACCGGGCACGCCGATGCGCGACATCGCCATCGACACGGTCTTTATCGGGTCCTGCACCAACAGCCGCATCGAGGACCTGCGCCTGGCTGCGTCCGTGGTGGAGGGCAAGCGCATCTCGGACCGCATGCGGGCGATGGTGGTGCCGGGCTCCATGCGCGTGCGCGCGCAGGCTGAGGCCGAAGGCCTGGACAAGATCTTCAAGGACGCCGGCTTCGAATGGCGAGCTGCTGGTTGCTCGATGTGCCTCGGCATGAACCCGGACAAACTGAAGCCGGGCGAGCGCTGTGCATCGACCTCCAACCGCAACTTCGAAGGGCGGCAGGGGCCCGGAGGGCGTACGCACCTGGTCTCACCGGCCGTTGCCGCCGCCACCGCCATTGCGGGCACGCTGGCCACGCCCGGGGATATGAGGTAAGCCATGAAAGCCGTTCGAGGCATCGTCGGCACCTGCGTACCGCTGGATCGCAGCGATGTCGATACCGACCAGATCATTCCCGCATCCTGGCTGAAGCGCGTCGAGCGCACCGGGTTCGGTGTCGGGCTCTTTTCGGCGTGGCGTGAAAGCGATCCGTCGTTTCCGCTCAACCTGCCGGAGTATCAGGGCGCGAACATCCTTGTTGCCGGGCCGAACTTTGGCGTCGGCTCTTCACGTGAGCACGCGGTCTGGGCCCTGACCGACTACGGGTTCCAGGCGGTGATCTCCTCACGCTTTGGTGACATCTTCCGCAACAACGCGACCAAGACGGGCCTGGTGCCAGTCGTGGTTTCGCAGGAATTTGCCGACAAGTTGATGCGTGCCGTGGAGGCCGACCCGACGCTAATCATTGAGATTGACGTCGCCGAGCGCTGGATTGCGGCGCCAACTATCGGGCTGGAGTCGTCCTTCCCGCTTGATGATTTCACGCGGACGCGGCTCGTCGAGGGCCTGGATGACATCGGCCTGACCTTGCGCCACGAGGACAAGATTGCGGCCTACGAGGCGCAGCGACCGGCCTGGATGCCGCAGATCGCCACGCCGTAACGAGCGAACACACGGAAATGGGAAGCGGGCGGGACGGATGGTCTCGCCCGCTTTCGTGTCGCAGCACAAGGAGGCACCGTTGGCAAGAATCGTGGTCTTTCCCGGGGACGGTATTGGGCCGGAAGTGACCGGTGAAGCGCTGAAAGCCTTGAGCGCGGCTGCGCAAAAGTACGCGCTCGCCCTGGAGTTCGAGGAGTTGGCAATTGGCGGCGCGGCGCTGGACGCCTATGGCGTGCCGGTGCGCGATGAGGATATCGCTGCCGCTCGCGATGCCGACGCGGCCCTGCTGGGCGCGGTGGGCGGCCCCCAGTGGGATCAGGTCGAGGCGAGCATCCGGCCGGAGCGAGGGTTGCTCAAAATTCGCCAGGCGCTGCAGCTTTTTGCCAACCTGCGCCCGGTTGCCGCCATTCCTGAACTCGCGGAAAGCTCGCCGCTGAAACCGGAGTTGCTGCAGGGTGTCGATCTGCTTGTAGTGCGGGAATTGACCGGCGGCATCTACTTCGGGAAGCCGTCTGAACAGGGTGAAGACGAATTGGGCCGGTTCGCGGTCGATACGCTCCGCTACCGGGACAGCGAGATCGAGCGCGTCGTGCGACTGGCGTTCCAGTTGGCGCAGGGCCGGCGCGGCAAGGTGACCAGCGTCGACAAGTCGAACGTGCTGCAGTCCTCGCGCCTCTGGCGAACGATCGCGGACGAGGTGCATGCCGAGTTCCCGGAGGTTGCCCTGGAGCATGTGCTGGTGGATGCGATGGCCATGCACCTCGTCCGCAATCCCGCGTACTTCGATGTCATCGTCACGGAGAACATGTTCGGGGATATCCTCACGGATGAAGCTTCCGTCATCCCCGGCTCCATTGGCGTGTTGCCATCGGCCAGTGTGAGCGACAAGGCCGGCGTCCAGCCCGGCACGCGGTTCGGGCTCTACGAACCGATCCACGGCAGCGCGCCCGATATTGCCGGGACCGGCAAGGCGAACCCGGCAGGCGCCATTCTTTCGGCCGCGATGATGCTGCGCTGGTCATTGGGTGCGGACGCCGCGGCCGACGCCGTGACTACCGCGACGCTCGGTGCTGTCGCCGACGGCGTACGCACGGCAGATATTGCGCTTGAAGGCGTCGCGGTCGTGACAACGAGCGAGTTTGGCGACGAAGTGGTGAGGCGGATCCTCGCGGCATAGCGGTCGAACCCTCGCTTCCGCGGTGGCGCTTTGCGCGTCACGAGGTCGTTGAAGCGAGGGTTCCTGCTACTTTCCGAGCGGGACGACGGCGTAGCTTTCCAGTACCGGGTAGGGCTCCGTCGCGTCCATCGTCACGATCTCGACCTCGGTGACCTGGAACGTCCCGAGAGGCGCGGAGCGGAACGGCGCCAGCGCAGCTACCGCGCCGGCGGTACTGGATATGCCCGTGAAATGGGCCAGGGTGCAGTGCGGCAGAAAAGGGTAATCGGGCTCGCTCGGGATTGCCGCGAGTTCGAAGAGCCTGCTGTGCAGCTTGCTGAGACGCGCCCCACCGCCAGTTTCCAGGAAGACCGCGTCCTCGAAGGCATTGACCGGCCCCAACGTAATCTGGAATGGCGAGGAGTTGGAGACGGGATCGATCGCGGATTGCGCGAACTCCTCCAGGCGATCAGGCGAGATCTCGTCCCTCCGGGCAGGGTGGGGCACGACGAAACCCAGTTCCTGCAGCATGATGTGCAGGAAATGATCGGGGTGGAGCCGTATCTCAGACAGGTTCTGCAAGTGTTCGTGGACCGCTGACAGTTGTGGCTGGAGCACATCCGCCGGCACGCGAACGATGCACGCCGCGTACGGGCCGCTGCTGCCACGCCAGCGCGGGGTGTCGTGGCGTCCGTCCGCCGTGCTGGGAGCGCGTGTGAACGCCTCCCACACCCGGCGGTAGGACGATTGAAGTTCAGACTCCCCCGGCACTGGCTGAACTATCTCTCAATGCGCACGACGCGGATCTGCATTGCGCCGTGTGGAGCGGCTGCCACCGCAACCTCTCCGGGCCGTAGCCCAAGAAGCGCCTTACCGACGGGGGATTCGTTCGAGATGAGACCTGCCGTAGGCTTTGCCTCGATGGCCCCGACGATGGTGTAGCGCTCTTCGTCGCCCTCGACATCGACCACGACGGTCGAACCGATGCGCACGATGTCCCGATTCGCGGTCGGGTTTTCTTCCAGGACCACGGCCTGGCGGAGCAGCGCGTCCAGGTCGGCGATGCGCTTTTCGGTCATGGCCTGGTCGTGCTTGGCGGCATCGTAGCCTGCGTTCTCGCGCAGGTCGCCATGCGAGCGGGCTTCGGCGAGAGCGGCCACGATTGCTGGCCGCCGCACCTCGCGCAGCTCCTGCAGTTCCGCCTGCAGGCGCTCCAGACCTTCCTTTGTGACGGGAACTTCTCGCTTGGTCACAGTGAAACTCCGTTGCAGTACAAGAGGCGTCGGGCTACTTCACCTGCATTGTGCACTCGATCTCGACGGGAATCTGGTTGGGCAGAGAGACAAAGCCGACAGCGGATCGGGTATGCCGGCCGGCGTCGCCAAAGACCTCTACCAGGAGATCCGAGCAACCGTTGATGACCTGCGGGTGCTGCCCAAAGTCGGGTGTCGCATTGACCATGCCGAGCACCTTGACCACACGTTCTACGCGATCGAGATCACCCAGCGCGGCCTTCGCGGTGGCGATGAGTTGCAGGCCAACTTCACGGGCAGCGGCATATCCCTCGTCCACGGACATAGTGCTGCCCAGCTTTCCCGGCTGGGTCTCGTTGCCGGGGCCGGTGCCCGAGATAAAGAGCAGGTTCCCCGTCTGCACCCAGCGCACGTAGTTCGCATGCGGCGAGACCGCCTCCGGCAGAACGATTCCGAGTTCCTTGAGTCGTTGTTCGACGTGCAAGATTCCCTCCTCCATCATCGAGGCAGCAAGTACGACGTGTCAGTGCCCGGTCAGGCGGACTTGGCGCCCAGGACGTTCGTGATGCGCTCGACGGCCTTGGCCAGCTCTTCATCGCTGGTGGCGAAGGAGAGGCGCAGGTGACCTTCACCCGCCGCGCCGAACGCCACACCTGGAGTCAGCGCCACGTGGGCCTCTCGCAGCAGCATGTCGGCAGCGTCGGTCGAGGACATGCCGGTGGCGCGGATATCCGGGAAAGCGTAGAACGCGCCTTCAACCAGCGGGCAGGTGATCCCCTTGACGCCATTCAGGCCAGCAGCAACTGCGCGGCGGCGGCGATCCCAGGCCACCACCATGTCTCCAATGAACTCCTGTGGGCCGGTGAGGGCAACGACGCCGGCCTCCTGCACGAACGATGTGGCGCAGGTGGCAGAGTGGCTATGCACCTTCTCGACCTGGGCAATGAACGGCTTGGGACCGGCCACATACCCGAGACGCCAGCCAGTCATGGCGTAGGCCTTGGAAAAGCCGTTGAAGATCAGGGTGCGCTCGGCCATGCCCGGCAGGGTGGCAATGCTGGTGTGCGTGTGGCCGTCATACAGGATCTTCTCGTACATCTCGTCCGAGAAGACCAGCAGGTCGTGCTCATTCGCGAAATCCGCGATGGCCTGCAGCTCCGCGGCATCCAGCACGCGGCCCGTCGGGTTGCTCGGCGAGTTCAGGAAGAGGATGCGCGAGGCGGGCGTGACCGCTGCCTGCAGCGCCTCCGGGGTGATCCGCCAGTTCTCATCCGGGTCCAGGACCACCGGCACCGCCCGGCCACCCGCGAGCTCAACCATCGGGACATACGAGACCCAGGCGGGCTCGGGGATAAGGACATCTACGCCCGGCTCCACGAACGCGAGGGTGGCTTCGAACAGCGATTGCTTGCCGCCCGGCGTCACCACGACACCGCCCATGGGATCGACTTCGATCTTGTTGTCTTCCAGCAACTTCTTCGCGATCGCCTTGCGGAGTGCGGGTATGCCAGGGCTGGCGACGTAATGCGTGTTGCCGGCGTTCATGGATGCCGTCGCCGCATCCCGGATGTGCTGCGGGGTGATGAAATCGGGATCACCACCACCCAGGTCGACGACATCGATGCCCTGCGCCTTGAGTTGCCGCGCCTTGTCTGACACGGCGAGCGTTGGTGACGGCGCGAGATTCGTGACCCGTTGTGCGAAGAAGCCAGAAGGAGAGCGTTGGGCCACGGACGTCACGGTAACCTCCAGGATGAAGCTAAGGGAAAGCGCCGCAGCACATGACCAACGGGCATGGTGCTCGGCGCACCCGGCATTCTAACATGGCGCGTTGGCACATCCCCCGGTCACCCGCAATTTGACCCTTCGTTAGCACTCCCGCTTGCAGAGTGCCAATTCACCTGCTAATCTATGTGCCGTTGTCAGGCGGGGCTCGTCATGAGACCCGCGTGGTGGATATGTGTGTAGGAGGAAGAGGAATCGTGGCAACGGAAACTGCGGTAAAGCTCGCCCCGTTGGGCGACCGCGTTGTGGTGCAACCTGCCGGCCGCGAGGAGACCACCAAGTCTGGTCTGGTCATCCCGGACACCGCCAAGGAGAAGCCGCAGCGTGGCACCATCGTGGCCGTGGGCGCTGGCCGCAAGGACGACGACGGTGATCGCATCGCCATGGACGTTGAGGTCGGCGACACCGTCCTCTTCGCGAAGTATGCCGGCACCGAGTTCAAGTACGAGGACCAGGACTATCTGATCCTGTCCGAGAAGGACATTCTGGCCAAGATCGCTGACTAAGCAGCGTCTGCTTTACGCATTTTCTCTGGATCATTGAGGCTTCGAGGAGGAACACGTGGCCAAGGTTATTGAGTTCAACGAGACAGCGCGCGCGTCGCTGAAGGAGGGCGTGGACGCCCTCGCGAATGCCGTCAAGACCACTCTCGGTCCCAAGGGTCGCAACGTGGCGCTCGACAAGAAGTACGGCGCCCCGACCGTGACCCACGACGGCGTGACCGTCGCCAAGGAGATCGAGCTCGACAACCCGTTCGCCAACATGGGCGCGCAGCTTCTCAAGGAAGCCGCCACCAAGACGAACGACGCTGCCGGTGACGGCACCACCACCGCCACCGTGCTGGCCCAGGCCATCGTGCACGAGGGCATGCGCAACGTCGCCGCTGGCGCCAACGCCATGATGCTGAAGCAGGGCATCGACCTCGGCGCGGCTGCGCTGGTCGAGGCCATCCAGGACATGTCGGTTCCGGTGAAGGGCAAGGACGAGATCGCCCAGGTCGCCTCCATTTCGGCGGCTGACAAGGAGATCGGCGCTCTCATCGCCGAGGTCATGGACAAGGTCGGCAAGGACGGCGTCATCACCGTCGAGGAGTCCAAGGGCCTCGAGTTCGAGACCGAGTACACCGAGGGCATGCAGATCGATCGTGGCTACCTCTCGCCGTACTTCGTCACCAACCCGGAGCGGATGGAGGCTGAGCTCGACGATCCCTTCATCCTGATCACCGACAAGAAGATCTCCTCCATCCAGGACATCCTGCCGGTGCTGGAGAAGGTGGCTGCTGCTCGCGCCCCACTCATGATCATCGCTGAGGATGTTGACGGCGAAGCGCTGGCGACCCTGGTGGTGAACAAGCTGCGTGGCACCCTGAACGTGCTTGCCGCCAAGGCCCCTGGCTTCGGCGATCGCCGCAAGGAAATGCTGCGCGACATCGCCGCCCTGACCGGTGGCCAGGTCATCTCGGAAGAGGTTGGCCGCCGCCTGGACAGCGCCACCCTTGAGGACCTCGGCCGCGCCCGCCGCGTGGTCTCCTCCAAGGACGACACCACCTTCATCGAGGGTGCTGGCGACACGAGCGCGATCGAGGGCCGCATCGGCCAGATCCGCTCCCAGATCGAGACCACCACGTCCGACTTCGACCGCGAGAAGCTGCAGGAGCGCCTGGCCAAGCTGGCCGGTGGCGTGGCAGTGATCAAGGTCGGCGCCGCGACCGAGACCGAGCTCAAGGAGAAGAAGCACCGCGTTGAGGACGCGCTGAGCGCGACCCGCGCCGCGGTGGAAGAGGGCATCGTGCCGGGCGGCGGTGTCGCCCTGATCAACGCCCTGGATGCCTTGAATGGCATCGAGGCCGAGGGTGACATCAAGACCGGCGTGAACATCCTGCGCCGCGCTCTTGAGGAGCCCCTGCGCGGTATCGCCGCCAACGCTGGCCGCGATGGCGCCGTCGTCATCGAGATGGTGCGCCAGGCGCAGAAGGCCCAGAAGAACGGCAAGATCGGGTACGACGTGATCAGCGACACCTACATCGATATGGTGGAAGCTGGCATCATCGACCCGGCCAAGGTCACCCGTTCCGCGGTGGAGAATGCCTCCAGCATCGCTGGCATGATCCTCACCACCGAGGCGCTGATCACCGACAAGCCGGAAGAGAAGTCCGCGGCTCCGGCGATGCCGGGCGGCATGGACTACTAGTCCAGCTTCATCCCAAACCGGGAAACCAGACGAGGGCGGCCTTGCGGCCGCCCTCGTTGCGTGCGCGCTCGCTCGCGCCGTTCGTTACGAACCCCATCCGCTACGCGCACCTGAAACGACTCGATGAAACGCGGACGTGTTCGCATCGAGCGCCGTAGCGCGCCGCTACGGCGCCGTGCAGTTCGCGGCGTCCTTGCCCAACTCACAAACCACCGTCGCATTGCCGGAGGCGTCGCGTTGTGTGGCGACCCAGCCCTCCGCCCCGGGTTCCAGGGTCAGAAATCCGAACGACGAGAGGATCTCGGCTTCTTCCAGTTCCGGGTCGTCGAGTTCGGCTCCTGTGGGAGTTCCAGACGGCATGGTGTCCAGGGCAGTACCTGAGTTGCCGGAGATCAACTGCGGCGGCAGGTTGGAAGACTCCTCAAAGGAAAGTGCCTCCGCAATGTGGATGTGCCCGGAGACAATGAGCGCCAGGTTGGCGCTGAGCTTGTCGCCAATGGCTGATTCGTAGGCGGCATTCTCACCTTCCGTGTCCTGGTGTTCCACCGAGAATACGCTCCAGATTGGCCGGTGCGTCACCAACCAGGATCCGGCCGGGGCGGTATCAGCGATCAGGCCGAACTCGCGCACATACTCCTTCGTCTCGTCTGGCGTTGCCTTCGTGTCTGACGCTTCCGCCGAGTCCAGGGCGGCCAGCGTGACCCCGTTCAGCGGGACGACGTAAGGATCCGTGTAGGTCTGGCAAGCCTTCTGGTAGGCGCGCGGATCGAAGTACCGGAACCAGCCCTCAGGATTGCGGTCACAGGTTTCGTGATTGCCGCGCATCAGGACCAGCGGCGCCGCCGCAAACACCGGCGCGGCCGGGGTCAGGAAATCCGCGTTCCAGGTGTCCCAGGTGTCTCCGGAGGGACTGCCGGCACAGCCAGGCATGTCCGCCGGGCACGGGGACTCGCGGTACAGATAGTCACCAACATG
>JALYWD010000560.1 GCA_030852885.1 Chloroflexota bacterium
GAGCTCGAGCCGTACCCGTATGACCTCGAAGCAGCGAAGGCGCTCGTGGCGGAAGCCGCGGCTGATGGCGTTGACGTGAGCGCGCCGATTGTCGTCGCGACCCGGCAGGGCATCTACCTGCGCAACGCGGAGTTCGCCCAGTATGTGGCCAGCCAACTCAAGGATATCGGGCTGAACGCCACCAGCGAGGTCATCGAGGTCGCCCAGTACAACGAGCAGTACGACCTCAACTTCGCCGATGTGCCGGAGGACCGCGGCTGGATCGGCACCAATCCGCACGGCAACGAGATCATGGACGTGAGCAGCACGGCGCGGGCCTACTACAGTTGCGAGGGTGGTTCCTCGACCTACTGCAACCCGGAGCTGGATGAGAAGCTCGACGCGGCTATCCCGCTCACGGGCGAGGAGCGCCAGGCAGCGCTCGAAGAAGTGACCGCGATGTACTACGAGGACTACGGCGCGATCCCGATCATCCACATGCCGCTCAACTACGGGCTGGCGGCCAACCTGGAGTGGACGCCGCGCCTGGACGGCTTCGTGCTGGTCAAGGAGATGAAGTACACCAGCTAGCGGGTAGAGCGGGGGGCGGCTGCGCGGCCGCCTCCCGCGGCGCTCATTCATCCAGTTCGCCGGGCAGCCCGCAGCGGGATCACCCGCGCCGGAATGCCCGCGAGAGGTGTGCCAGCCATCGCTGCGTATATGATGAGACGATTCATCCACTCCGTGTTCGTGTTGCTCGGATTGGTGGTTATCGTCTTTTTCGTTACCCACTCCCTGGGAGATCCCGCGCGCCTGATGCTGCGGCCGGAGGCGACGGAGGAGCAGGTGCAGGCGATGCGCGACTCGCTGGGCCTGAATGACCCGATGCCCGTGCAGTTCAGCCGCTACATGGGCAATGTGGCGCGTGGCGACTTCGGCGTCTCCATCTGGCAGCGCGTGCCCGCCTTGCCGGTCGTGCTCGAACGCATCCCGGCAACGCTCTATCTCGCCGGCGTCACGCTCCTCCTGGCGCTGCCGCTGGCGGTGCTACTCGGCATCATCTCGGCGCTCTGGCCACGGTCCGTGGCGGACCGGATCGTCACGCTGGTCTCCCTGACCGGCGTCTCCACGGCGGACTTCTGGCTCGGCCTGATGTTGATCCTGGTCTTCGCGGTGCGGCTGACCTGGTTGCCAACCTCGGGATACGGGGGGTGGCAGTTCGTCATCCTGCCGGCGCTCGCCCTCGCCTTTCGCCCGCTGGGGCGTGTCAGCCAGGTGGTGCGCAGCTCGATGATGGATGAATTGAGCAAGACCTACGTCGTCACCGCGCGGGCCAAGGGCCTGCGCGAGCAGAGTGTGATCCTCTTCCACACGCTGAAGAACGCCGCGATCCCCATCATCACGCTCTCGGGCGATGAAGCCGCTGCCCTGCTGAACGGGGCCGTCGTCATCGAGACGCTCTTCGGGTGGCCAGGGGTGGGGGTGCTGCTGATCCAGGCGATCGAGCGCCGGGATTTGCCGATCATCGAGGCCGCGGTCATCACCATCGCCATCATGATCGTGACCGTCAACCTGCTCGTTGATCTCATCTACGCGCGCATCGACCCCAGGATTCACTACTGATGCCCGGTGCAGCCGATGCCGCCGCGCCCCGATCAGCCGTCGTGCTGGCCTCACCTCTGCCGGCGGGGCAGCCGAGCAAATGGCGCACGTACCTGCGTGCACTGGCCCGGGACCCGTTCGCGCTCACCGCGGCCATCTTCATGGTGGTCCTCATCCTGGCGGCCGTCTTTGCCCCGTGGGTAGCGCCGTACGATCCCGAGCGCGGTGGCCTCATGCTCCGGAACAAGCCGCCGCTGACACCCTCCGCCGATGGCGGGATTCCCTATCTGCTGGGCACTGACCCGCTCGGCCGCGACGAACTGACGCGGCTCATCTATGGCGCGCGCGTCTCCCTGGCCGTCGGGTTCCTCAGCGTGCTCGTCTCGGGCACCATTGGCGTGACGCTCGGCTTGATCGCGGGGTACTACCGGGGCGGCATCGACGACCTGATCATGCGGATCGTTGATCTGCAGATGGGGTTCCCGTCGCTGCTGATGGCGCTGCTGGTGCTGTATGTCCTGGGCGGCGGTGTCTGGAAGGTGATCCTGGTCCTGGCCGTGACGCGCTGGATGGTCTACGCGCGGGTGACCCGCAGCTTTGTGCTCTCGCAGCGCGAGAGCGTGTTTGTGGAGGCAGCCAAGGCGACAGGGTGTACGGACAGGCGTATCATGCTCCGCCACATCATTCCCAACCTCACCTCACCCCTGCTCGTGCTGGCGACACTGGAAGTGGCGACCGCGATTCTCACCGAGGCGTCGCTCAGCTTCCTGGGGCTTGGTATCCAGCCACCGCAGTCGTCCTGGGGGCTGATGCTGGCGGAAGGGCGCAGCTACGTCACCACAGCCTGGTGGCTGGTGACCTTCCCGGGTCTCGCGATCCTGCTCACCGCCCTGTCGCTCAACTTGCTGGCTGGCTGGGGCCGCGCGATCACGGATCCCGTTACGCGGGGCTACTACCTGCGGCCGAAGGCGGGGAAATCAGCGAAGAGTTCCTGAAGGCGCGTGATAGAAGATGTAGCAGTGCCGGACGATCCCTTTGTGTTGCAAGCGACATCGAGAATGCTTGGTGCGCCTTGCGGCAGCGAGGTTGCGTGGCCATCGCGTGGCAATCCGGCCCGGCCGCCGGAGGCTAAAGACCCTGATCTTTACCCACAATTCTCGGGCGGGGGCAGATCGGCGGCGAGCGTGACCCCACGGAGGACGGTCTGGACATACTGCCAGCCACGCCAGACGGTGCGCCAGCCGGGATCGCCATCGCCGGTGCGTCCCTGATGGCCGCCCAAGCGTGCCACCAGCCGCCACACCTGGGCGCTGCTGAGATCCGCGGGTTGTCCGGTCAAGTGCGCGACGACCTGGACCACGCGCGGCTCGAGCACGGCCGTGGCCGGGGGCTCGGGCGTACTGCGCGCCGCCTGGCGCAGTTGCAGCAGGCGCACCGCCACGGGGGCCAGCAGCCCGACCAGCCGCGTGATCGCCGCGCCATCGCGCAGTTGGCTCTGCTCCAGGCGGCAGCCAGTCTTCAGTGCCTGATAGAAGTCCTCGACCAGCCAGCGGCGGGTGTACCAGTCGACGCGCTCCCAGGCCTCGGCGACCGTGGTCGTGGGCACCGTGGTCAGCAGGATCCATTCCAGCGGGTCTTCCGCGGCCGCCGGCGGGGGGCATTCCCACACGTGCACCAGCCAGGCCGGCAGCGGCGCCTGCGGCCGGCCATGCACGGGCGGCTCCACGGTGATTGGCGCCCAGGCCAGGGCCAGAGTCGTCTGACGAGCGGTGCGCGCCGGGTGCTTGCTGGTCTTGGGGCGCGCGGGCACGGCGAAGGGCCGCGTGGCCTGGGCCGGCAGGGCCCGCGCCGCCGTGCACAGATACGTCGCCTCGCCCTCCGCGGTGCTGATGCAGCGATCCTGCGCGGCGCGCAGCAACACCTGCGTGCCCTGGGCCTGGCAGGCGGCAAAGAACGGAAAGAGGTCGCTGCCGCGATCACCGACATGCACCCAGGTCTGGGTGCCGGGTGGGGACCCGATCTGCTCCACCAACCGCGCCCAGACCTCCGATTCGCGGGAACGATGCTGGCGCTCGTCGCTGCGTTCGCCACGACGCGGCGCCGGCACACGGGCAAACACCTCGCTAGCGGCCAAGCCCAGCACCGTGCCGTCCGCGGGCAGCACGGCGAGCGCCGATTGCAGAATCAAGCCCTGTTTGCGCCCATCGCCGAGCGGCCCCAGCCCGGTTGTGGCGCGATGGGCGGAGTAGTCCAGATGACTGGCATCCTGCACGAAGAGCACCACTGGATGCGCCGCGGCCGCCGCCCGCGTGGCGGCCAGATGCGGCGCCAACAGCGCCTGGAGGGTGACATCGGCTTCGTGCGGCAGGCGATAGGTCGCTTTCAATGCCGCCGGATCGCGCAGTTGCTGCGGCAGGGAGGCGGTGGGCTGGGCGGCGATGGCCGCGGTGGTGGCCACCACGCGCGCGGTGCGCCGGCCATCACCCAGCGCCGCATCGCCATAGGTCAGCGTCGCCCACGCCGCGGGCTCGAGGGTGGCGGGAAACGGGAGAGCGGGGAACTCCATGGGCGCCTCCAGGGACCACAGCGGTACGCATCGCTATCCTCCCACGAAAATGTGGGTAAAGATCAGGGTCTTTAGCCTCCGGCGGCAGGGTCACGACGCTGAATACTCAGCACCCCAGTTCCCGCAGCCTCCCTCGCCTACCCCGCCTGCTCCCCCAGCTTCTCCAGCAGCAGTGCCTCGGCCACGATATACCGCTGCAGCTCTTCCAGGCTCAGGCTCTCGTTCGCCGCGTGCACCTGGGAGTGCTCGTCGCCAGGCCCCCAAACGATGAACTCTGCGTCCGGGGCAACACCCTGAAGAGTCGTCAGCAACGGAATCGTGCCGCCAGATCCCGTGATCTTCGCTTGCACGCCAAATGATTCACTCAGTGATTCCTGCGCAGCGGTAAAGACAGGTCCACCCGTTCCCACCTGGAAAGCATCTCCGGTCTGCATGGGCGCCGTCACGACCTCGACGCCCCAGGGTGCATGCTGGCGCACATGCGCCATCAGCAGGCGGAGCGATTCCGCAGGGTCCGAGCCGGGAGCGATCCGGAGCGAAATCCGGGCCTTTGCCTCCGGGATCAGGCTGTTCGAGGCGCCCTCCGTGGGGGTCGCGTCCAGGCCGATGGCCGTCACCGAGGGACGGGCCCAGAGGCGGGTCGCCAGCGTGCCGCTGCCAATCAAACCCACGCCGGGGAGCACACCGGCCGCGGTGCGGAAGTCCTCCTCGGAGAGGTCGGCGCCCTCCCACTCGAAGCGGGTCAGCCCTTCGATCGCCACGTCGCCGTTCTCATCGAGCAGGGAGTCCAGGATCCGGATCAACGCCATCAGGGCGTCCGGGGCTGCGCCACCGTATGCGCCAGAGTGCGCCATCCCCTTCAGCGAGCGCACGGTGACATCGCAGGAGGCGATGCCCCGCAGGGCCGCCGTCAGTTCCGGCTCGCCCGCCTTCATGTTGCCGCCGTCGTTGATGACGAAGGCATCGACCTGGGCCAGGCTGGGATTGGCCGAGATCAGCGACTCCAGATTGCCGCCGAACTCCTCCTCCCCCTCGATCAGCACGCGCACGCCCACCGGTGGCCGGCCACCGAACAGGCGCAGTGCCCCGGCGATGATCATGACGCCCGACTTGTCGTCTGATGCGCCACGGCCATACATGCGGCCATCGCGCACGAACGGCTCGAACGGCTCGAAGTCCCAGCCCTGCTCCGCGGGCGCCGGCTGGATGTCATAGTGCGCGTAGAGCAACACGGTCGGTGCGCCGGGAGGGGCCGGGATGTCCGCGTAGACCGCCGGATACCCGCCAGGCACCTCCAGCAGCCGCGCCTTGACCCCGTAGCGGTCAAACAGGTCGACAACGGCCTGGGCGGTCTGCA
>JALYWD010000590.1 GCA_030852885.1 Chloroflexota bacterium
AGCGGTCAGGCCCATCCTGGCGACGGCGTTCCCGTCGCTGCGCTACTCCGCCGCGCTCATCGGCTATGGCTCGGACGTGCTCGGCTACGACACCGTGCGCTCGACCGATCACGAATGGGGACCCCGCTTGCTCCTCTTCGTGGCCGAGCAGGTGTACGCGGACGTCGCCACGCACATCCGCGAAGCACTGAGCCAGCGCTTGCCACGCGTGTTCCACGGGTACTCGACCCACTTTGGCGCGCCGGATGCCGAGGGCGTGCAGGTGCGAGCGGTGCGCGAAGCTGGCCCGGTCGATCACAAGGTGGAGGTGCACACGCCGCGCCAGTTCTGTCTCGACCGCCTCGGGGTCGATCCACGGGGCGGTCTCTCAATTCCGGATTGGCTGAGCCTGCCGCAACAGAAGCTGCTGGAGTTCACCGCTGGCCGCGTCTACCACGACGGCCTGGGCGAGCTGGGGGAGATTCGCGCGCAGCTTGCCCGGTACCCGCATGACGCGTGGCTGTACCTGCTGGCGGCGCAGTGGCAGCGCATCTCGCAGCAGGAGCCGTTCGTTGGCCGGGCTGGCGAGGTTGGCGATGAGATTGGGTCGCACCTCGTGGCCGAATCCCTGGTGCGTGACCTGATGCGCCTCTGCTTCCTGATGGCGCGCCGCTACGCGCCCTATACCAAGTGGTTCGGCATGGCCTTCTCCCGGCTGGATGCTGCTACGGCGCTCACCCCGTCCCTCCAGGGCGTCCTCCGCGCTGGAACCTGGCAGGAGCGGGAGCGTCATCTCTGCGCCGCGTACGAGGCCGTGGCTCGCCTGCACAACGCGCTGAGGATCACGGAGCCCCTGGCGGAGCACGTGTCCTTCTTTCATGGCCGGCCGTTCCGCGTCATTCACGGCGACCGTTTCGCATCGGCCATCAGCGATGTTATTGCTGACCAGGAGGTGCGTAATCTCGTCCAGCGAGTCGGGCTGATCGGCGCGATCGACCAGATCACGGACAACGTCGATGTGCTCTCAGATCCGGGGCGGTATGTGACGTTCCGCGCGCTCTATGCGTGAGCGTGGTGAGACTGGCCGAAGTGGTCTGCCATGGTCAGGCAGCAGGACGCCTGGATGATGATGCCACTGCCGCGTGTTGCTGTCGTCATGGCGCCGTCTGAGGCGGACTCTCGCGCTGCTTTTGCTGGCGGTCACCATGCGTTCCGGCCGCCAACCGGCTGGCTGGCACAGAGGATGTGTCGATCTGCTCACCGGGCGCCAGCCAGGGCATAACGCACCCTGGAGAGGCGCTTCACTCTCAATCGAGTCCCGCAAGGGATCAGCTCAAGGACGGCTCACGGGGATCCCCGTGAGCCGTCTCAGGTCACCGCCAGGAGGTCAGTCGCTGCAGCCCACCGGGCAGGGGCCGGCCCCACAGGCGGCGTTGGTCAAGCCTCGGCAGTTTTCTGGAGTGCCGTCGTAGAGGACGTTGTTGCAGATGACGGTGCTGCCCTGGATCGTGACGTCCCCGTCGTTGAACAGGCCGCCACCGCCCCTCGCGGTATTGGCAGTGATGCGGGTGTCGGTCAGGGTCAGCGAGCCGCCGTTATAGATGCCGCCTCCCTGGAGCGCCTGATTGCCCGTGACGCAGCACGCGGTGAGCTCGGCACTGCCGTTGTTTGAGAGACCGCCGCCAAAAGGCCCATCGCCAGAACTGTCCGGCCCGTTGTCACGCAGCGTGCAGCGCGTCATCGTGAGGGTGCCCCGGTTGAACACTCCCTTGGCCTCCGAACCTCTGCGTTTGTCGCGCACCGTGCAGTCGGTCATGGCGAGATGGGCACCTTCCTGGATTTCCACCACCGCATTTCCGATACCTTCCGTAATGGTCAGCCGCTCCAATCGGACCGGATTTTCGGCCGTCCCGGCCATAATGAACGCGCCACCTTGTGACAGCAGCGTGCCGCCGGCCCCGTCCCCGGCCCCGATGATCGTGACCGGCCGGGCGATGTTGAACCCTCTCGTCCCGGGGATCGTGCCGGCACAGAGCTGGATAGTCGTGGGACCATCCGGGTCGTTGATGGCGGCCTGGATCGCCTCCTCCGTCGCGTAGCAGCACGCACCATTAAGACAGCCCTGGCCCGCCGCGCAGAGCGACTGGCAGGTGCCGTCGCCGCCGCAGACCGCGCACGCCGGACAACTCGCCTCGGCGCAACAGACCTCATCAACGCAGTGCCCCGAGACGCACTGCTCGTCACGCTGGCAGCGCTGACCATTGGCCCAGTCGTCGACACACTGTCCGGCCCCGTTACAGAACGCCCCGCTCACACAGTCGGCGTCACTGCGGCAACTGGCGCCACAGGCGTTGCCGTCGCAGCGATACGGCGCACAGGAGACCGCAGCTCCCGTGTGGCAGATGCCCCCGCTGCAGGCGCCTTCGGGCGTGAATGCGCCCTCCGAGCAGCGAGCACTCGCGCAGACCGCCCCATGGTGGCCCGGTCCCGTTGTGCAGATATTGGCCTCGCAGGTCGTCTCCTGGCAGGGATCGTCGGGCTGGGTGCACAGACCTGGCCCGCAGCGCACAAACTCGCCACAGCCATCCGGAATCTCACCGCAGTCGAACTCGGGCGGGCACTCGGTACGCGGCTGGCAGACGCATGTCTGCTCCTCACACTCCTCCTGCCCGGTGCAAACATCGCAGGTTCCGCTATCACCGCAGGCCGTGTTCGTCTTTCCGTCCTGGCAGATGCCACGCGTGTCACAGCAGCCGAAGCCGGCCTCAGCGCACTCCGCGCACTGGCCGTCATCACAGACCCGGCAGTCGCCGCACGCCGTGACGCACGCCTCGCCATCACAGCAGCCATCACACCCCTGGCATGTGCCGTTTGGTTCGCACGTGGTGCAGGCCGGACAGGACGCCTCCGTGCAGGCGCAGGCGCCGCCCTGGCAGATCTGGCCTGCCGCGCCGCACGCCTCACCCGCATGGGCCGGGATGCAGGTCTGTGTCGACTCGTCGCAGGCGTGACACTCCCCACACGGGGGATCGCAGGCGCAACTGCCGCAGTTGATGGTTTTCCCGCAGTTGTTCTTGACCGTTCCGCAGCGGTCGTCGCACGTCCTGGCACGGGAATGGGCTTTGCACTGCTGCTTCCGCTTGCGCCGCGCGCGTCGCTTGTGTGGTTTCTTGCGGTGTTTGCGGCGATTCTTTTTGGCCGCGGCTTCATCGTCCTCGAGGAGGATGGCCGCGAGGCTGCCGAGTACCGGCACGCCGGCCAGCAGGCCAAACAGTCCACGACGCGAGCCGACCTCGCTCAAGGCACGCGTGAGGTAATCGAAGTGGCGGCCGTCCATGCATCCTCCATTCGTCGCCGCAGGGCAACCGCAGCAGTGGTGCCGGCGCCACGTGCGGCAGCAGTCTTTGCGGGCCCGCTCTCCAACTAACCTACGGGTGCGACACCCCGTTGTCACCTCGGGAAAACACGGGTTTTGGGTCGTTGAGGAGGCGAGGCCCTGGTGTGTCGCAGACAAGTACGGGATGAAGAAACATGCCAGGCGGTCTGGCACGTGCGCGCTGCCTGAAGCTCTTGCGGACTCTTCGCACTGGCACTCTGGACGCTGGCGCCGCTTTATGGGCCTGTCTTCCTGGACTGGACGCTGCCCATCCCGCTGGTGCGTGATTCGCTGGCGCTCGTGCCAGTTCTCGGGCAATCCGAACCTCGCGGCGCGTCATGACCGCCGCATCCACCTGGCGGTGTGAGCG
>JALYWD010000614.1 GCA_030852885.1 Chloroflexota bacterium
CGCTAAATCCGTACTGCATTGATTGGAGCCGAAGAGTGGCGACCCAGAGCGCTCGCGGATGTTCCGACAGGCATCTCAACACCACAACTTCTCCTAGGCGATCCGACGTACCTGACAAAGGACAACCTGTGGCATCAGCAGATCACTGTCGCATGCGAAGAGGGCGAGACCCGTGGTCATGATGAAGGGGAGACGTTTGTCAAAGTTTCAAGCCGAACGCTGGCAAGGCATCCAGCTGAACTCCAGGTATCGCGCCCGTCAGGCGTCAACGTGATCGTAAGGAGGTCACAGTTATTGTGAGCTTACTCGTCGACGGTCTGAAGTCGCTGCGTTGCCTATGGCGAGAAAGGGGGAATGAGTGGGCCGGATCAAGACGATCCATGTTGAGAACCTCTCGAGAACCATTGGCGGGTCCTGAAACCTGTCCTGCAATGTGATCTCCCGCCTCACCGGCAGATAAGGCGTGCATCGACTCAAGAACCGCACTGGAGGAACTGGCATGGCCGAGCGAAACAATAACGGTCGCAAAATCCTTTGGTATGAGATGACTCTCGGCGAATTTGAGGAAGCTATCAGCGAAGGAGCAAGTGTTATCCTCCCCGTGGGTTCCATGGAGCAGCATGGATACCATCTCCCTGTGAGCGTTGACATCAACGACTCATATCACATGGCCCTAGAGGCGGCCAGACGCGCCGAAGACCTCTGGATCATCGTGGCTCCTCCCGTGTGGTCCGGATTTTCCCCGCCACACGTTGATTTTCCGGGAACAATTTCGCTTCGGCTGAACACATTCATTAACATGTTCATGGAGATTTGTACGAGTATCTACCGACAAGGGTTCCGCAAGATCCTGATTCTCAATGGTCACGGAAGTACCCCACTCGCCCCAATTTGCGAGCAGCTGGCAGAAGACAAAGTCTCTGTCCTGGCAGTGACGTGGTGGGACTTGATTGCAGACGAACTCAGAGCCATCGGCGAGAGTCCGTTGGGAGGAATGTCCCACGCCTGTGAGGCGGAAACGTCCCTCCAGATGGTATTGCAACCTCACGCACTTCGGCTGGAGTTGATGGAATCAAAGGTAATACCGCCGCTGATTTCATTTGCGAAGCACGACTTGCGTGACATGGGGCCAATCGTCTACGGGTTCAATATGAAGCGGCAGAGTGCCACGGGAGTCCTGGGAGATCCGACGGTAGCGTCAGCCGAAAAGGGCCAAGCAATTCTTGACGCTGTCGCGGATAAGCTTGTTCTTGCACTCCGTGAGTACGACCGAGTCGATTGGTAATGGAGGACCGCCACGACTCACGCTGAGCCTGTCGGATGGACGCAGTCAGGAGTTTGACGAATTCCTCGCTGTGTCGTCGCTATGCCCGTGCGCCCCGCGGCGTGCGGGCCTATGGTCAGGTCCCGCGCAACCATGGCCAGAACGTCCCGCTGCTCGCGGCGCTCACCCCAGACGGCATTGGGCCCAGCATAACCATCGGCGGCAGCATTGACAGTGCCGCTTTCGCGGCCCATGTCCAGCACTCCCCCGTCCCCAGCCTACACCCGGGCCAGGTGGTCATCCGTGACAACCTCAGCGCCCACAAGCGTGCGGCGGCACGGGAGGCGATCGAAGCGGCCGGGTGTGAGCTGCGCTTCCTGCCCGCTTACGAGCCACGGCGACACAAGACCCAGCGGCCTTGCACCGAGCAACGGCGGCCGCCATCGACCGCATCACGCCCGCCGACGCTCACGCCGTCTACGCCCATTGTGGCTTCCCTCTTAGAGCGTCCGGCAATAGGGGCGGACCGTCGCCGACTGAGCTGAGTGTGGCAGGCGAACACGGGACCGGCGATCATGGGATTCTCGACGCCACCGCGATCATTGGAGGTTCCCGTGCCCGCCCTGCCAGTATCGTTGATGGAGCCCTTGTGGGCGCAGTTTGCCGCGCTGCTGCCTGAGCATCCCGAGGTTGACCCCACGCACCCGCTGGGCTGTCACCGCCGCCGCACGCCCGACCGGGTCGTCTTCATGCACGTGGTGGACGCGCTGGTGCATGGCTCTGGCTATGAACGCATCGCCACACCCGGCTGCTCGGACCGCACCATCCGCCGTCGCGTGGGGGTAGTGCCGCCAGACCTTCCGGTGCATCTGGATCGGGGCTACGCCGGGGCACCGGTCCAGGCGGTGCTGGCCGAGTTCGGATGCACCGGCGTGATCTCCCCCACCGCAACCCCGGCATCGGGCCACGTCGGAGAACGGTGGGTCGTTGAGCGCACGCACAGCTGGCTCAATGCCTTCGGCAAGCTGCGCCGCTGCCCGAAGCGACATGCATCGGTTGAGTTGTATCTCTTTCTCGCCGCGAGCATCATGGTCATCCAGCAGCTCCTGCGTGCCGCCTTCCAAACGCCCCATTGGTCTTCACGGTCCACCATCCCGCGTTTGCCGTGAGCCTATTGC
>JALYWD010000451.1 GCA_030852885.1 Chloroflexota bacterium
GACTTCATCTACACGCTCGATGTCGGGAATCTGTCCGGGCAGGGGGAGATCCTGGCCTCCATCCGGGAAACCGCGGATAACGCCTCCTGGCGCTTTGCCGTCAACCCCGCGTCCCAGACCTGGCGCCTGGACCGGGAGAGCACCTTCGGCAACGGGTACTACGTCTGGATCACGCCGCGTGAATACGGTGCACGGATGTCCGATGCGCTGCATACGATCACCATTGCGCGCCAGCGCGACGACCTGACGTTCCTGCTCAACGGCGTCGACGTCGTCAATCCGGTCAATACGCCGCTGCCGGAGGTTGCTGGCCCGGTCACGGTCGGGTTTGGGGCAGGGAAGGAACCCGGTAGCGCACGGAGTGCCTTCTCGGTCGCGATCGACCGGGTCACCTTGCGCGAGGCCGCATAAGACCTGTCCCTGCAAGTTCCGCGATATGCGACACCTCACCGTGTCAACCTCACGCGAAATGCAGACGGAACCCTGGCACATCCGCTACGTTATCTTCGCAACAGATGATCCATCTCAAGTGGTCGCTTCTGCCGGTGGCAAGAAGCCGCCTGAATTGATCTGCCACACCGCTGTGGGGAGGTCACATGCCCATGCTCGCGCCTGCCGCTTTGGCCAGTTACCAACCGCGCACGTCCGCCACACCTTCATGAGCAAGCCCCTGAGCGCCCTGCTGGCGGAAGGGCCGGGCGTATCTCAGCCTGACCGCGCCCACCGGCTGCTGGTGGCGCAGCGGCTGGCGGAAGCGGTGGAGGCGGTGCACGCCGCCGGGGGTGTCATCGGCAGCCTGGATGACCACCGTGTGCTGGTTGCGCCGGATGGCACAGTCACGCTCAGCGACGACGCAGCGGCGGCACCAGAGGCCATCGCGAGTGCACCGGCATACACCGCACCGGAACTCCAGGGCGCCATCCCTGGTCGTACGCGGCCCGAGGCGCAGCATGACGCCTTCGCCCTGGCAGTACTGCTCTTCCAGCTCCTGATGGAGGGGTATCACCCCTACGCCGGGCAGTGGGTCGGCGGGGGAAACCTGCCCGAGATCCCGAAGGCGATCCAGCTCGGCCTGTACGCCTACGGCGGCTCCTCCGTCGCGCCGCCATCAGGCGCGCCAGCCCTGAGCACACTCGAACCCGGCCTGGCCGATCTCTTCAAGCGCAGCTTCGCGGCCACCAGCGCGATCTTCCGCACGCGCCCGACCGGGGCGGAGTGGGCAGCCGCGCTGCCCACGGCACGGCAGCCTCACCTGAGCGCGCCAGCGTCACAGGAACCAGCGGTGGCAGCGGTGACGCATGAGCCACCTGCGCCAATTGCGCCAGGCATGTCCCCTGACCCCGCTCCACAGAGGAGGGATCCGGTAACGGTCCCGCCCGGACCATTGCCGGGGCGCGCAGCAGAGCCAGCAGCGCACATCTCCGTACCCGAACCAATGACCGAAGCCGCGTCAGCGGCGACATCTCAGGCACAGCCGGCAGCGGTCCCGGAAGCGACACTGCCGAGCCCGGCGGCGCCGGCCCAGGGACCCGGACTACTGATACCAGCAGCCTCACCAGACCTGGCGGGACGGACACGAGCCGGGGCCAGTGCATCGCCAGTGCAGCGAACGGGTCCCCGGCGTGCGATCCCACCACGTGCGATCACGCCTGATGGCCCTTCTGGCGAGCCGCCGGGTTTGGAGCAGTCTGATAGATCGTGGTCTGCCATCTGGAATGAACTTGTCAGTGACCTTCTCTATGAAATGGCGGGCTGGAGACAGGCCATCATCCTGTTTTTCGGGTTCATGCTGTTCCTGATCGTATTCGTGCTTGCCGAACGCAATGATTACTGGGCGAACCCAGGCGCACGGCCAGCCGCTGTGCGGGCAACACGCGTTCCAGCCACCCAAACTCCGCTGCCCCGGCTCACCGCCACGCGCACCGTCGTCAATAACCCGACCGTGGCAAGCTTCGGGAGCAACTTCGATGTTTCTGACGGGGTGATCCCCTCAACGGGTGAGCGGTTCAACGCCTCAATCCGCGACAAGGTGCTGCGGATGGAGGCAGTCGGCAGGGGCGGGCGAGGCAAGTCCATGTTCAACGCTGCCCCGGCCGCAGCCGACTTCAACCTGACCATGCACGTAGGCTCCACAACCGGGCAGGGCGAAATCCTGATCTACGTGCGCAAACCAGAAAGTGGTCGCACATGGGTATTTGCTGTCGATCCCGGCGCGACCACATGGGGTCTCTACGAAGAGCGCCCCTCGAACAACCCGCTGAAAGTCGTTATCGCCCGCACGGACTACAGCAGCGCCACCGCCCGTCAGCCGCTACGCACCGTCACCGTGACCCGCAAAGGCGAACGGACCAGACTGCTCATCAATGGCGTGGCCGCCAATCCGCGTTTCGCCAGGAGCATGCCCCAGATCGATGGGTTTGTAACGGTCGGCGTCGGAGCGATGATTCCTGAAGAGCCTGACTACGCCGACGAGCCCTTCATCGTCACAGTCGATCGCGTCGCCATGCTCGCGGACGAGGGATGAGGGCTCTACGGCAGGCTCACCCAGCCAGGAACGCCAGCATCCGCGCGTTGAACGCGTCAGGTTCCTGCATGTGCCCGAAGTGGCCGCAGTTGGGGATGAGGGCCAGTTCCGCGCCGGGGATCGTTTCAGCCAGGTAG
>JALYWD010000653.1 GCA_030852885.1 Chloroflexota bacterium
AACATCGCGCAAACTGCCGCAACTCGATGAAAGAGGGGTGCGCCATGGTGCGTTGGGGAATGATCGGCGCGGGAACAATCGGTCGTGAGTGGATGGCCGAGGCCATCGCGGCGCAGCCAGATGGCGAGCTGCGGGGTGTCGCCAGCTCCAACCCGGAGCGGGCGCGGGACTTCGCCCGCGAGAAGGGCATTCCGGTCGCCTACGACTCGATTGACGCGCTCCTCGCTGATCCCGAGATCGACGCGGTCTACATCAGCACCACCAACGAGCTACACAAGCCGCAGACGCTTGCTGCTGCCGCTGCCGGCAAGCACGTCCTTTGCGAGAAGCCGCTGGCCCTGACGCTAGCCGATGCCCAGGAGATGGCGGCTGCCTGCGCCGCCGCTGGCGTGGTGATGGGCACGAACCATCATCTGCGCAACTCGGCCACGCACCGTGCCATGCAGGAGATGGTGGCTGCCGGCGCGGTTGGTGAGGTGCAGGCGGCGCGGGTATTCCACGCCGTCCACCTGCCGCCGCACCTCCAGGGCTGGCGCATCAACCGCCCGGACGCCGGCGGTGGCGTGGTGTTCGACATCACCGTCCATGATGCCGATTGCGTGCGCTTCATCCTCAATGACGAGATCGCCGAGGTCACGGCGATGACGGCCGCGCAGGGGATGGGGCAGGGTGTGGAGGACGCCGTGATGGGAGTGATGCGCACCCAGCAGGGGCGCCTCGTCCAGTTCCACGATTCGTTCACGTCCCGCCACTCCTACACGGGTTTCGAGGTCCACGGTAGCGAAGGCTCGATCTATGGCCGCAACGTCATGACCCAGCAGCCAGTGGGATCAGTCGTGCTACGGCGAGACGGACAGGAAGAGGAGATCGTCGTCACGCACGAGAATCTCTACGCGCGCTCGGTACGGCGCTTCAATGCCGCCATCACCGGCGAGGGTGAGCCTGCGGCAACCGCTCATGATGGCCTCAGTTCGCTGGCGGTCGCGCTGGCTGTGCTTGAGTCCGCGCGAACGGGGTGCGTCGCCAGGGTGCCAGCGGTCTAGCCACCCGTCATAAGGAGAGCTCATCAATGACTGATGAGGCAGGGCTCGCCCTCAACGCCGAGCAGGCCCGCACCGCCACCGCCATCTTCGAGCGCATGTTCCCGGCCGACGACGTGCCCGGCGCCACCGAAATCGGCGTAGTGTGCTACCTGGACCGCGCGCTGGCCGGCGCGTATCGCGAGGACGCGGCGTTCTACCGGCGGGGGCTGGCCCAGCTCGATGCCGCCAGCCAGGCAGGGCATGGGGTTCCCTTCGATGCTGCTCCGCATGCGGCCCAGGACGCCCTGTTGCACTCCCTGGAACGTGGTGACCTTGCAGACTGGCCCGTGCCGGAGCAGACCGACTTCTTCCGCAAGCTGCGTGCGCACCTGCAGGAGGGGCTCTTCAGCGATCCTGCCTACGGCGGCAACATCGACAAGGCCGGGTGGCGGGCGCTGGGACACCCAGGGGTCTGGCTGGACAACAGCGCCGAGGAGAATCTCTCGCCGTTGCCCGTGGACAAGGGCGGGCGCATCCAGTCGCTGGCTGACGTGCAGGACGAACTGGCAGCGCTCGCGCGGCCACGCGACGTGCCCGGGTTCGACCCACAGCGGGGCGCGGCAGCGCCGCTCCCGGATGCCGACGTGGTGCTGGTCGGTGTGGGCGGGGTCGGCGGATTCATCGCGCCGGTGCTGGCGAAGGCGGGCCTGCGCGTCGTGGGGCTTGAGGCTGGGCCATGGTGGGACCTGCAGGATTTTCACCCTGACGAGCTCGGTCACGCCTACTATTGCCGCGCCGAACTCGGGCAGAAGTTCACGAGCGAAACGCCACGCTGGCGCACGCGTGAGGGCGCGCCGGACCAGGAACTGACCTTCTCGCTCGGCCGCATGATGAACGGCGTCGGTGGCTCCGTCATCCACTACGGCGGCTGGCTGCGCCGCTTCCCGGCGCACAATCTGCGGCTGCGCTCGCACGCGCTGGAGTGCTGGGGTCCGCAGGCGATTCCCGAAGGATGCACCACGCAGGACTGGCCGGTGACCTACGACGAGCTACGGCCCTTCTTCACAGAGGTGGAGCGCACCGTGGGGATTGCGGGCGATGACCAGGATGCGTTCCGCCCGCGGGATGCCGGGTACCCGCTGCCGCCGACTCGCCCGTTCCGCATGGGGGAAATCTTCAGCCGGGTCACGCGCGAGATGGGGTTGCACCCGCACGCCGCGCCGGTGGGGATGACCACGCGGCCGTACAACGGCCAGCCGGAAATGAGCTACACGGCCTGGAACAACGGTTTTGGCTCGTGGACCGGCGACAAATGGCACCCGGCCCTGACCTCCATCCCGGACGCGATCGCTACCGGGAATTTTGACCTGCGCACGAACTGCCGGGTCACGAAGATCCTGACCGATGCCGCTGGCCGCGCTTGTGGGGTGGCCTACATCGACGCCCTGGGGCGCGAGCGGGAGCAAAAGGCCCGGACGGTGATCCTGGCGGCATACACCTTTGAGACCGTGCGCCTGATGTTCCTCTCCGGAACGGACAAGCGTCCTGACGGTCTGGGCAACAGTACCGGCCACCTCGGCAAGCACTTCATGACCAAGATGTTCGCTCACGTCGATGGCTATTTCCCGGACATCATCTTCAATCGTCACACGGGACCGGCGGCGCAGGCCGTAGTGCTGGACGATTTCCTTGATGCCTCGTTCGATTGCGGCGCGCACGGCTTCCTGGGTGGTTCCACGCTCGGCGCGGAGAACCAGTTCTTGCCGATCCAGATTGCCCGCGAGGCCCTGCCGCCTGACGTCCCTGGCTGGGGCCAGGCCTACAAGGACCACCTGCGGCAGTGGCAGCACTTCGGGGTAGTACGGATGCAGCCGGAAGCGCTCTCCTGCGAGGCGAACTTTCTTGACATCGATCCTCGCCACCGCGACCGCAGCGGGCTGGGTCTGCCGGTGGTGCGCGTGACCTACGATTTGCAGCCGAATGAGCATCGCCTGGCCACCTTCATGGAGGGTAAGTGCCAGGAGATCCTGACGGCGATGGGGGCGACGCAGACCTGGAATGGGCCGCGCTTCACCGGCGCGGGCAGCTCCCACGATCTGGGAGGCTGCCGCATGGGGGATGATCCCGCGCTGAATGTCACGGACCGCAACCTGCAGGTGCACGATACGCCCGGGCTCTACGTGTTCTCCGGCGCGGTCTTCCCCACGTGCGCCGGCGTCAACCCGACGCTGACCCTGTGGGCACTCTCCCTG
>JALYWD010000225.1 GCA_030852885.1 Chloroflexota bacterium
GCGGCAGCGACAACCTGGCCATGACCAGCGGCAATGGCAACAACGACGACAAGGTGCGTGCGCCTATCCGCAGCAGGTACGGCCTGGGTGGCGGCCGTGGCAACGGTGGCGGCGGCAACGTTGCCTCGGCGGGTAATGGCGGCCAGGCTGGCTCGAGCGCGGATGGCGGCATCGTGGTCATCGACGAGATAAACTCGGGTGGCAACGAGGGCAACACCATCAACGTCGAGAGCGTCTGTGGCGGCACTGAGGCTCCCGTCTACGTGCCGGAAGCCCCAGCCAAGCCAGAGAAGCCGGGTAAGCCAGGCAAGACCGTGGTGGTCCCGGTCTCCCGCAGCACGCCAAGGGGTGGCGGCGCCAAGGTCAAGGTGGTTCGCGTCCCATCCACGGGTGTCGGCCACGTCCCGGCGCCGGTGCAGCCGGCCCCGTTCAACGCGCCAGTGGCAGCCATGCCGGTGCGCGATGAGGACGAGGGTACTGGCGACGAGCAGGACGTTCTGGGCTAGCGCAGGTCTGTAACAGGACAAGCAAACGCAACGGGGGAGGCGATTAACGCCTCCCCCGTTGCGTTTGCCTCATTGAGAACGGGGAGTCAGGCCCGCCAACGGTCCTTCAGGCGATCAACCAGAACGGCCAGGATGAGGATGACGCCGATGGCGATGGTCTGAAAATAGGATTCAATACGAATCATGTTCATCCCATTGGTCAGGATAGCGATGAAGAGCGCGCCGAGCACCGCCCCAATGATGCGCCCCTCGCCGCCCCGCAGAGAGATGCCGCCAATCACGGCGGCGGTAATGGACTCCAGAGGGTACTCGGGCCCCAGGTTCGGTTCTCCGGAAGAGGTGCGTGCCGTCAGGAGAATGCCGGCGATCGCCGCCAGCACACTGCCGATGATGTAAACCGAGGCCGTGTAGACACCGACAGAGATGCCGGAGAGATAGGCCGCCTTGGTGTTGCCCCCGATGGCATACAGATAGCGGCCCCATGAGGTGGAACTCACCAGGAAGATCACGATGATGGTTGCTGCAACGGTTACGAAAATGGGGAAGGGAATCCCCAGCCATCGTCCGGTGCCGATTTCCCTGGTAAAGAGCGGCGGCAGGCCGCTGACCGGCGAGCCTCCGGTGTAGTAGAGCGCAAACCCGCTCCCGACTGATGCCATGCCGAGGGTCATGATGAAGGGCGACACCTTGAAGCGAGCGACGCCGATACCGTTGATGAGCCCAAAGACCAGCCCCACGAAGAGGCCAGCCGCGATGCCCGTGAGCACGGCCATCCATTCGGACCCCGGGTTGGCCGCGTAGGCGTTCGACATGTAGCGGGCGGAGACCACGCTGGTCACCGCGATGACCGCTCCGACGGACAGATCGAAGCCGCCACTGATGAGCACCAGTGCCTGGCCCAACGTGACGATGATCAGGAACGTGGACTGGCGGAGGACGTTGGTGATGTTCTGTTGGCCATAGAAGCGCGCTTCCTGTGATCCGAAATAGAGGATGGCGACGACAAGCAGGATCGGCATAATGCCAACCGAGGAAAAGATTGACCTGGCGACTTCAACCAGCCGGTTTCCGGCGTTTGCTTCCCGGGAGGCGGTTGTTGCGGACATGGGCAGCGTTCCTCTTTTCCGGTCTCTCCCGAGCGTTCCGGGACATCCTCGTTGGTCAGGCGGCGTCTGTCGCTGGTGATTTCACACGGTCGAAGAAATTGGCCAGCACAGCCTCTTCTGTGAGCATCGCACCAGCAAGTTCAGCTCGCACTTCGCCGCGATGCATCACATACGCTCGGTGCGAGAGATGCAGGAGTTCGGGCAGGTCTGAGGAGATCAGCAAAACCGCCGCTCCTTGCTCGCACAGATCCTTGATAAAGCCGTAGATCTCGACTTTGGCGCCCACGTCGACGCCGGTGGTTGGTTCATCGAAGATGAACACCTGGACGTCCCGGGTCAGCCCGCGCCCCAGCACCACCTTTTGCTGGTTTCCTCCAGAGAAATAGGCGACCTGCCGCTCGATGTTCGGCGGTCGCAGGCTCAGCCGTTGTGCGACATCGCGCACGACGTTCCGTTCCTCCCGTCGCCGCAGCAGGCCCATGCGGCTGAACGTCGGGCGATCCAGCGAAGCGAGAGAAATGTTCTCGCGCACCGAGCGAGTGGGCACCAGCCCTTCAGCCCGGCGATCCGGCGGGATATAGACCACGCCGCGGCCAAGCATCTCGCCAGGAGTGGGGTCGCCGACGACCTGGCCGTTGATGGCAACGCTGCCGTGCGAAACGGATTCCGCGCCGAAGATCGCTCGCCCGACTTCTGACTTCCCTGACCCCACCAGGCCAGCCAACCCAACGATCTCGCCGGAGCGCACGGTGATCGAGACGTCGCGGATGCGGCCACTTGTCAGGGTCAGCCCCTTGACCTCGACCATCGTTTGTTGCGGATTGCCCTGGACCGTTGGATAAAGGTCTTCGATTGTTCGGCCCGTCATCAGTTCGACCAACTGCTGCTCGGAGACACCTCCGGCCGCGACCGTGGTGACGAGTTGGCCGTCACGGAGCACCGTGATGCGGTCTGCGATGCGGCGGATCTCCTGCATGCGGTGCGTGATATAGACGATGCCGATGCCGCGCGCCTTGAGTGCTTCAACCACGGCAAAGAGTTGGTCTGCCTCGGCTTCGGTCAGGGACGCAGTCGGCTCATCCAGGATCAGGACAGATGGGTCGCTCTGGATCGCCTTGGCGATCTCCACCATCTGCTGCTCCGCGCGCGAGAGGCGGCTGACCTGGACACGCGGGTCGACATGAAAGCCAAGCTGGTCCAGCGTGGCGCTGGCCCCTCGGGCCATCGCGCCCTTGTCCAGGAATCCCCCTCGTTTGAGCTCCCGGCCGAGGTAGAGATTGTCCCGCACGGAAAGTGTGGGAACCAGGGAAAACTCCTGGAAGACCGCGTTGATGCCCAGTTCCCGGGCGTGGTGCGGCGAAGTCAGCCGCAGCGGCGCGTTGCGGAACGTGATTGTTCCCGCGTCGGGAGGGAATGAGCCCGCGATGATATTAATCAGCGTGCTTTTCCCAGCGCCGTTCTCGCCAAAGAGGACGTGAACCTCGCCCGGGAGGAGTTCGAAATCGACCTCGCTCAGCGCCTTGACGCCGGGGAAGTGCTTGGAAATGCCTGAGAGCCGGAGGATTGCGGAAGACGATCCGGCTTCACCGGGAGATAGCAGAACTTCGCTCATGGGTAACGGCACTCTTCTGGAATTGCGGTGTGACGGCAGCGAGGCCGGGTCGGTGACCCAGCCTCG
>JALYWD010000457.1 GCA_030852885.1 Chloroflexota bacterium
GGGGCAGACGTTGTCCTCTGGATAGGGGCAGGTGCCGTCGAACGCATCCGGCGATCCGGGCGGCACGCCACACTGCGGGGCGCTGTTCTGGCAGATCACGGCGCCTTCATGGATGGTCACTTGTGCGTCTTCACTAAAGATGCCACCGCCGTCGGAAAGGGCCGTGTTGTAGGCAACCCAACTATCCTCCAGCAGGATGTTCTGCCCACCCCTGGTATAGATCCCGCCGCCATAACCGGTCGACTGGTTCCTGACCACCTGGCTGCCACCCTGTAGCGTAATATCTGCGTCTTCATTACGGATCCCGGCGCCGGAAGATGCCTTGTTCTCTTCGATCCGGCTGCCATCCTCCATGACGATCCACCCACTCCCGGCAAAGATCCCCCCACCCGGACCACCCGTCGTGTTCTTGAATATCCGGCTGCCCGCCTTCAGGGTGATCCCTCCCTGATTGCTATAGACCCCGCCAGCACCCCAGTCGCCGTCGTTCTCCTCGATGCTGCTGCCAAGGTCCAGGGTCAGGGAGCTGCCCCAGAGGAAGATGCCGCCACCGAACCTGGCGCTGGTGTTCTTGCTGATAAGGGTGTTCCGCAGCGTGAGTGCCCGGGAACTGTAGATGCCGCCGCCACTAAAGGAAGCGTTATTCGTCATCTGGTTGTGTGACACCGCCGCATCGATCAGCGTCAGGGTGCCCCGGTTCGTGATACCGGCGCCCGTGTCATCGGCGTCGTCGGTGTACTTGCCTCGCGTGATGGTCAGCGCCTGCAAGATCACCGGGACATTCGCCGTGATCGCCAGCACCGGCTGTGTCGCCGCGCCATCGAGAACCGTCTCCCCGGCTCCCGCACCGATGACGGTGAGCTCTCGGGCGATGGTAAAGCCGCCCTCGTACGTGCCCGGGCAGACGTAGAGCGTGGCTGCACCCCCGCCGAGGGCCAGCCGTAAGCTATCGCCGCAGGTCGCCGGGCCGCCGGTGCAGGTCACGTCACAGGCGTGGCACACCCCGTCCACACAGAGCGCGTTGCTGTCGCACTGCGCGTGGCTGGTGCAGGCGTCGCACGCCCCGTCGATACAGACCTCGCTGGGGTAGGTGCATCGTGTGTTGTCGCAGCACTCCTGGCACGTCCCGCTGCAGCAGATATTGCCGTCGCCACAGGCGGTCCCCGTCAACGCCGTACACATGCCTCGGGTGCCGGCCAGGTCGCACGCCTGGCACTCCCCGGCACACGCCGTATCGCAGCAGACATCATCCACGCAGTGGCCGGAGGCGCACTGGCCGTCATGCACGCAGTCAGTGCCGTCCTCCCCATCACCCACACACGTCCCGTCCTGGCAGAACGCGCCGGGCACGCAGTCGCTCTCGTCAGTGCAGCTCGTCGCGCAGGCGTTGCCGGCGCATCGGGTGTACGGCTCGCAGGAGACCGGAGCGGCCGCCGCGCAGACGCCGTTGCCGTCGCAGCTCCCCTGCGGCTGGCGCACCCCAGCCGTGCAGGTGGCCTCGCCACAGGGCGTCCCTGCCTTCTGGGGCACGCAGCTTCCGGGCGTACCGGCGGCACCCTGGCAGGTCAAGCACTCGGCGCAGGGCGGATTGCAGTCGCACGGTCCACAATCGACTCGCTTACCGCAGGTCTGGCGGCTCTTCACTTCGCCGCAGCGGCCTGCGCAGACCCTCGCCTTGCCCTTGGACCGGCAGCCTTTCTTTCCCCTGTTCTTGCCCTTGCGCCGCTTGTGCCGCTGCTTGCGGCGGCGGCGACGCTCCTTGGCCTCCGCTTCGTCCGGATCCAGGACGCCGAGCAGGCCCGTGACAATGGGGAGCGCGGCCAGCAGCTCAAGCATGTGGCGCCGGGTTCCGGCGCCGGCAAGCGCCCGCGCCAGGGCATCGAAGGAGCGAGCTTCCACGCAGATCTCCGATCATCGCTCGGTACACACGGCTTGAGTGTCGTCGATGAACTTATCTTGACAATGGACTGTGTCAGTGTCAAGGCCGAAGCTGGTTACTGCACCCTTCCGGGACGGCCACCTGTCGCAGCTCCGAGGCCAGGCTGAAGCTTCGGCGGGACTGGCCGGGATCCCCGGTCATCGCGCAGCGTGGCCAGGCATTGCCTCGAAGGGGTGACGGCCCTGCCCGCAGAGGGCGGCGCCATGATCGGCCTGATGCACCTCACGGGCGCGCCTGGCAAGCTCAAAAAGCAGGAGAGGGTCCCTCTCTGCCTCACTGGGGAAACGCTCGTCGTCCAGGAATGGTGCATCCCGGCCACCTACGGCATGAAATACCGTAGGCGGCCGGGATGCGATTGGCGACGGTGATGCCGGCTACCCCTGGACGCGCTCCCCGGCTTGTTTGCGAATCTCCACCAGGTCGATCTCGCAGGCGTCGGCCGTGCAGTAGCGTTCGCCGGCGCCGTCGTCGTGGCTGGTGAACGCGCTCCAGCGCAGCGGTCGCAGTTGCGCCAGGCGCGCCTCGTACTCGG
>JALYWD010000669.1 GCA_030852885.1 Chloroflexota bacterium
CAAACGGCCTGGTGGCTGCTGCGTGAGGCGCGGCTGCCGCTCATCGCCGCGGTCGTGGCAGGGTTCGGGGCGGTGATTTCGGAGGTGGGCGCCGCGATGATGGTCGGCGGCAACATCAAGGGCGAGACCCGGGTGCTCACCACCGCCACGGTGCTGGAGGTGAGCCGGGGCCACTTCGATATCGCGTTCGCGCTCTCTTTCGTGCTGCTGGCCATCACCTACCTCGTGACCTTCCTCCTCAGCCTCCTGCAGCGTCAGCCGCAATCCGCGCGCGGATGACGCCACCGATCCTCGAACTCCAGGACATCCAGGTCCTGGCCGGGCCTCGAACGTTGCTGGAAGTCCCGTCGTTCCATCTGCAAGCGGGAGAGACCGTGTCACTTGTCGGGCCGAATGGTTCAGGCAAAACAACGTTCCTGCATACCGCTGCCTTTCTCCGCCCACCAGACGCTGGACAGGTTACGTTCGCGGGCCTGGCAGTAAACACCCGCAATGCGGCGAGCCTGCGTCGTCGCACGTCGATCGTCTTTCAGGACCCGCTTCTGTTCAGCATCGATGTCCTGCGCAATGCGGCCGCGGGACTGCGTTTTCACGGCGTTCCCGGGTCAGAGGCGCAACGCCGCGCTTTGGACTTCCTGGACCTCTTCGGCGTCGCGCACCTGGCAAACCGCAAGCCACGCGGGCTCTCTGGCGGTGAGGCCGCGCGGGTCGCGCTCGCCCGTGCCTTCGCGACCGATCCTGACCTGCTGCTCCTGGATGAGCCCTTCCGTGCGCTCGACGCCGGGAGCCGCGCAATTCTGCTCCCGGAATTGCGGGAGCGGCTCACGGAACGTGGCGCTGCCGCCATCCTGGTCACGCACGACATTGCGGAAGCGTTCGCCTTCGCCCCGCGCCTGGTGCTCCTGGACGGCGGCGGGCTCATCGCCGACGGCGACGTCCGGACCCTGACGCTGCGGCCTCCCTCGCGGCGCGCGGCCATCCTCCTGGGCGTGGAAAACGTGATGCCGGGGCTCATCGTCGGATATGAGCATGGGCTGGGGCGGGTGGAGATCGCGCCGGGAACGTATCTGCTCGCCACCTGTGACCGGGCGCCGCATTCAGGTAGCAAAGTCGAGGTGACGGTCCCGGCGACCATGATGCGCCTGTTCCCTGCCACTGAACCAATCCCCGACGGGTGGAATGGCATACTGGCGGGCGTGGAATCGGTCGCAACGCAGCCTGGATGGGACCTGGTTACGCTTCACGCTGGTGGCGCAACCCTGTGGGTTCGCGAGACCTGGGCATCAGCAGCGGGCACCCGGTGGTCGGCGGGAGACTCGCTCACGGCAGCCTTTCCGCCGGACACAGCGTGGATCATTCCCGGAGAAGGGACTGGTGGATCAACGTGGTGATGCCATTGGCAAGGCCACGACGCGCAGGAAGGTTGCGCCGTGCCGAGAACCAGGCCGCTAACGCCGGAGTGAGCTTCTGTGTCCCTGCGCCGGGTAAGTGTGCCAAGAGTGCCAAGGATGCCAACTTGTGCAGGTAGGGTGGGTTGGCAGAGTAGTGTGGGATACAAATACCCTGGCTGGTTGCAAGCGCCGGGCTGCCGGCGTAACTGCACGCTTCTTTAGCATCGCGGCCATCTTGCACCTGCGCGGCCGGTGACGCCGAGATCTCTCGACTGCGCTCGAAATGACACGCGAGGGGGAGTGGTGAAAAGGAACCTGCCGGGTGCGAGGCGAGGGGGGACGACGAGATCCTGCGCCTGCGGGCCCAGAATGACAGGCGAGGCCGTGGCGCGCACCTGACAACTGCTTGCGGACGAAGCACTCAATGCCGCGGCTGCGGGAACCTGTCAGGTTGTCTCCCGCGACGAGCCGACGAGATTCTTCGCCTGCGGGCTCAGAATGACAGAGAATGGGGATGCGCTCACCTGACAACTCCCCCTGGCCGCACTCTCAGGATAACAGGGTGTGGCGGGCTCCGGATTGACGCAGGACTCAAGGTACAAGATGACACGGAATGGCGCGGGTTGCGAGCCGTGGCCTTTCCTGCGGAGAGTCTCACCAGGAGCAAAATAGCCCATGTCTCCATTCACACATGAAGCACAGACACTTGTTACACGCATCAACCAGCTTCTCATCGCACCGGAGGGCGGCGAAGCTCCCCTGACCATCGCCACGGCCGAGTCGTGCACGGGGGGTGGCGTGGCGTCCGCGCTGACGTCGCTCGCGGGCTCGTCTGACTATGTGATGGGCGGCATCGTCTCCTACAGCAACGCGGCCAAGGCCGATCTGCTCGGTGTCTCACAGGAAATCCTGGAGACACGAGGCGCGGTCAGCCCGGAGTGCGCCCAGGCGATGGCTGAGGGCGCCCGGCGCGCGCTCAGCACGGACCTCGCGGTTTCGACAACGGGCATCGCGGGACCGGGCGGGGGCACCGCTCGCAAACCGGTCGGGCTCGTCTACATCGCCGTGGCCAGCGACGAGGGCGCCACCGCCGTGGAACATCACTTCACCGGGGACCGCGCGGCGGTGACCAACGCCGCCACGGAGGCGGCGCTGGCCATGCTGCTGGAGCGTGTCGAGCGCGAAATTGCTTCTCGCTGAAGCGCTTACGGCAGGGGCGCCGGGCAGCCCTCGCCTTCACACGTGATCCGCCCCTGGATCCGCGGGTTGAGGGCCTCACCCGGTAGCGCCAGTGCGGACGTCTCGGAGATCGCATCCGCCAGGACATTCGCCAGGACATCACGCGAACTGGCACGTGCAAAGAGATTGGGGTAACCATCTCCGCCAGAGGCGGTGAAGTCGTTCGTGGTCAGGGTGTAGGTCGCGTCCTCACTGAAGTCGATAGCGTCACCCGCGCACGTACCATCCGTGGCCTGGCGCACCGCGCCAGTCACCCGGTTCCCAACCTCACGGGATATGTCGTACGTGAAGCAGAACCCGGAGACTTGCGGGAACGCGCCAGACGCTTCAGGCATGTGCGAGACCCCGGTCTCCAGCATCTCTTTCAGCTCTGCTCCGGTGATCTCGAGCGTCACCGCCACGTTCCCGAACGGCAACACGTTCAACACCTGGCCCTGGGTGATCTGGTTCGCACCCTGGTCTGTCGGGCAGAAATCGCCGCCCTCCGGCGGACAGGTCAACGCCGCGCGAATGCCGCCGGAGTTGGTCAGCGCGAAATCGGTGTTGTAGCTGGTGCGCATGGCATCCGTGAGCACGTCACCGATGAGCGATTCGCAGGTGCGCCCGGTCTCCATGCCGCAGGAGTCCGAGCGCGGGATCGCCATCGCCCCGGAACCAATCACCCGGCCCAGGGTCGGGGCGAGTTCCGCCTGCAAGGCTTCGAGCCGCGCCGTGATCCGCGGATCGGGCGTCACGCCTACCACCCACGGGCGGTGGAAATCGGTCGTGACGTAGACCAGCTCGCCGGTGTCCACATTCACCACGAGATTGACCCGGGTAAACATGACCCCCTTGCTGCGGTTCTCGGTCAGCAGCACACCGTTCGGGCGCACGGCGGAGACCTGCACATCGGTATGGTCACCGATGAGAACATCGACGCCTTCCACCGCGTCCGCGACCTCAACCACCGGGCCGGTTGGCTCGGTCAGGGTGCCGCTGAGCGCGCCCATGTGCCCCATGGCCACCACGGCTACAGCACCCTGCTCGCGCAACCGGGCAGCCTCATCCGTGATCGGTTGCACGGGATCAATCACGCGGTACGGATCGAGCGCGCCGGGCCGGGTCAGGTTCGGGATGTCCGGGTTGGAGAACCCGATCAGGCCGATTTTGGCGCCGTCCAGCTCGAACAGCACCGACGGCTGGTACGGCGGGTCGCCAGCAAGCGGTGTTGCATCGTCACGAGCCGGAACGAGGTTGACGGAGAGGTACGGGAAATCCGCCAGTGGAGCCAGTTCGCTGAACATGTAGTCCGAGCTGACGTCGAAGTTGTGGTTGCCCAGCGCGTCGGCCGAGAAGCCCATGTCGTCCATGATCTCGATGGTCGGCTTGTCGCCGAACGCCGTGGAGATCGGCGGCGTCGCGCCGACGGAGTCTCCCGCCGCCACCAGCAGGACCGGTCCCCGCGCGTGTGCCCGGTAGACATCAAACCATTGGTCGAGCGCAGCCACGCCACCGACCAGGTAGGAGGAGCCAACCGCCCCCTCGGCATCCATGCTATCCGCGCTCGCGGAGAGGGGCGGCAACTGCCCGTGGAAGTCGCTGATGTCCAGGATAGTGATATCCCGCAGCGATGCGCCGTCCTTCAGCGCATTCAACAGGAGATTCCCGCTGGCGTTGTACGGCCCCGGGACGCCGAGCAGCATCGCACTGGTCTGCGCGAGATCCGTTGCGGGCGCGCTCACATCGACGCCCGCCGCCAGCGACGGTCCCGCCATGAAGAGCGTCCCGTTCAGCGCCACCGGCGCGGCGGCTTCGAGATCAGCCTCGGCGACAACCTCGCCATTCGCGTTGCTCCCAAAGCGGTACGGGGCGTTCAGCACGACAACTACGTCACCCGTGCGACTGGGGTGGAGCAGATCGAGGCCGTCGACGTTGCGCGTCTCACCCTGCCGGGAGACGTTGGCGACGACACCCGCGCCGGGCACTCCCGGGTCCTGGACGGCCGTGAACGCCGCGACGATCTCGTCCTGGAGCGTGCTGGCCGCATCTTCCGCGACGCTGCCAGCAGCTTCTCGGCCGTCAAGGTTGATGTAGATCTGCGCTACCTGCCCATCCCAGCAGGCCTTGAGTTGGGGTCCCACGGGTAGCCCCTCCGGATCGGGCGTGCCCTCTGGCGCTGCAACCGGCGCCGGCAGGCAGTTCCCGGGCTGAGCGCCTTCCGTTAGCCCGGCTGCCGCCAGCACCTCGCCGGCGTCGATCACCCGGCTGGTTTCGACGCCGCTCCCCAGCGCGGCCAGGACCAGGTTGGGGTTACCGCCCAGGGCGGTCTCGGCCTGGCTCAGGAGGGCGTCCACGGCCGCGTAGCCAGCGTTGCCTGCCACTGCGCTGCCCGAGGCGACGGGAGTTGCCGCAGCGGAGCCCGCGGACCCGAATGGGCTTACGGCAGCGCCGAGCAGCAGCAGGTCTGGCTGTATCCCCAGGTCGCCAGTGAGGTAGCTCACCGCCGCCTGCGTTTGGGCCAGATTCGCCGCACTCTGCTCCGCGAACGTCTGCTGATCGATCAAACCAGCACGCAGAGCCGCGTCATCCATCACGATCGCTGCACCAAGCCGTTGGCTCACACTCTCGGCGAAGCCGCCTTCCGCGACACAGGCATCTTCGCCCTTGCATCCGGCCCATGAAGCATGCAGACGGCTGACCGGCGTGAGGTAGATGCTGACCTGGCTGAGGTCAGGTGCAAACTCCACTACCTTGTAGGTGTAGCCGGCGGTTGTGCCGGTCAGGTCCCCGTCAAGGGTGACCGTCGCCGTGCCCCAGCCCCCGGGTGCGACAGGCTCGGACAGTTCGTCATCTTTCCCGGCCGCTACGACGAGTTGGTCGTAATTCGTGGCGCCATCGTCCGTCGCATCAAGTGCCAGGACGTTGACGGTGCGCGCCGGATTGACCGCTTCATCGGTGGTTTCGACCGTGAACGTGGCCGCCTGGGGTTCGCTGAATGACTCAGGGAGGCTCTCCCACCCGGCGGCGGGTGCGAAATCCAGCGCCGCCAACCCAACGCCGCTGGCGGTTGCCGTCGCGACCTCGTCCGCGGTCGCTCCCGTGCGCGCCACACCCGGTAGCGAGAAAGCTTCGGGCGCACCGATCACCGGCCCTTGCAGGACCGCATCGTCACCGTCAAGCCCCGGCCACCCGACGGCCGCCACGAGCTTGCCCGCGCGCTCGGCCGCCAGCGGCAGGGTGTCCGCCTGCACGATGCCCGGATCAGTCCAGGCAGCCACGTCCGCGAAATCAGGTGAGCCGGTGCGGTAGAAGGTGTCGCCAACCACACCGTGCTCCGCCGGCCAGGCGCCGGTGAGCAGTGTCGTGAGGGCGGGGCCCGTGCCGCCGGGCGAGAGCAGGTCACCCCGGCTCCCCTGCTCCACCATCGCCTCCAGCGTTGGCAGGCTGCCATCCTGGAGCAAGGCGTCCGCGGCGGCGTCCCAGCCGGTCACCGCCGCCAGGATGAGCGGCGTGTCAGTGGCGGCCACCGGCGTTGCGTCCTCCTGCGCCGCCAAGACCGTTGGTGTCAGCAAGGACGTAATGAGGACAGAGGTAACGAGCAGAGAACGAAGTCGCGGTCGGCGCATCGGGCGGGCTCCCTTCAGTCTGGCGCGGCTCGTGATGTAGTGGCGTCAGTATGCAGGGAAATCAGGAAAACTGGTTGTCGCGTCGTAAAGCGGGACGCGGTTGAAATGCAGGGCAGGCTACGCAAGTTCGTAGAGGGCAATGGCATCGAACTCGGCGACGAAAGGCTCACTCCCCTCTGAGGACATGAGCGCGCCGAACCAAAGCTCGCCCTCTGCCCCGATCTCGGGCAGTGGCGTGGACGCGGCGGCGGCCAGGTCTACCCCGTTCACCAGGAGCAAGGGAAACCCCTCGGTCACGCGGAGCTCGATGCTTGCAACATCGCCCGACACCGTGTCCGGGAACGAAAACGCACCGGCCCAGGGAACAAACTGCGCGTCATCGCTGGAGTACTCCAGCACCTCCCAGGTGCGGTTGCCCGGATCGACGGCGAAGACAAATTGCCCGCCATCCGGGTCCGTGTGCGTCTCGAACGTGACCATGCCGTCCCCGCTGGTACGGCGCAGGTCCAGCACCGCCGCGTAGTTCTGGCCCTCCAGCGGTGCTTTCGTCAGGGGGAAGCTGGAGATGCGTCCCGCCTCGGTGATGTTCAGGATGAACGCGCCATCCCGGTAGGAACTGGAGACTCCGTCATTCTCCGATTCCAGGAAGTGCTTATCGCCATCAAAGCTATCGAGCGCAATCGCACTGCGGTAGGGCGCGATGCGAGCGAGTTCAATCTCCGCGTCCGCGCGACTGGGGTCGCGTCGCTGCGCATCCTGGAACGCCACACGCGCTGAATCCAGCCGGCCGGCGGCGGCCTCCTGGCGACCCAGCGCGAGATAGGCGTCATAGAGGTCCGTCAACAGGCTACTGTCGTCAGGGGCGTTGGCCACGGCGTCGCGGTAGAAGTTCGTGGCGCAGCGCCAGTCCCCTCGTGCCGCGCAGCCGCGCGCGGCTGCCAGGTTGGCGGCGAGTGGATCGCTCTCCGGGGTCAAGGTTGCCGCGACGCTTGTCCCGATCTCTCCCGCCACCGCGGCGTCCACGCCTTCCAGCAGTGGCCGCGCCAGGTTGATCGGGCGCAGTTGCGTCAGCGAACCGCCGGTGGGCAGGCAACCGACATCCTCCGGGCCAATGGTGCCGTCCCGGTTCGTGTCGCCGACCCGGCAGTCGAGCGCCGAACCCGAGGTCGGAATGCCGATGAGTTGCCCGGACGAGTTCAGCGCGGCGCCCCCGGAGTTCCCTCCCGATGTGACCGCGTCGCTATTGATCCAGGCCGTGCCGTCGATCTCCTCCTCGAAGAGGAAGCCGCTGACCACGCCCGTGGTGTAGGTCAGGGAACCACTGCCGATGGCCGGGAACCCGAACACGTGAACGGGATCACCGAGATTCACGGCGTCGGAGTCACCAAGCGGCACTGCGGGGAGGGAGAGGTCGGCCCCATCGAGCGGCACGCCGTCGCGGTCGGCGTCGATGCGCAGGATCGCCAGGTCGAGATCCGGATCAGTAGCTGCCACCCAGGCCAGGTAGCGCGGTTCCGGCAGATGCCGCCCGTCGGAGGACGCCACCATGAAGCGGTCCGGCTCCACTTCCAGGTGGGCTTCCTTGCCCTCGGCGGCAAGCTGCTGTTCGAGCTCAGCCAGCTTGTCATTCACGCCGGCCGGGGCAATGAGGTGGTTGTTCGTGAGGATCAGGCCACCTGGCGACACAATCGTGCCGCTGCCCACCGCGTACCAGATCACCTGCTCGCGGTCATCCACGGTTCCCCGCACGACAATCGAAAGCTGCACGGTGGCATCGACCGCGTGCCCCAGGATGATGGGGTCAATCTGGGCCGCCGCCGGCCGTACCCAGCCCGTGAGCAGCGCAAGCGCGCACAGGAGGGCGAGCGCCATGCGCGGCGCTTCTCCCGGCTGGTTCCTGCCTTCCCGACCCCTGCCCCTTCGTGTCATCGATGACCTAAACGCGCCGGAGCCGCCGGCCGTATCGCGCCATCTGGCTATTCAGCGATTTCAAAGAGCGTGACGGACTCGAAATCGACGCTGAAGTATTCGCCTGCTCCGGTCAGACTGCCCGGGTTGACACCAGCGCCAAACCCCAGCGTGAGGCTACCCGGGACCTCTGGCATCTCCACTCCGCTCAAGGTCACCACATCTACCCCGTTGACGTACAACACGGGTTCGCCGTCGATCACCTGTACTTCAACCTGCTGGATGTCAGCCCCGATGGACGCTGGCAACGGGCGCGGCTCCACCCAGTAGAAGAGGTCGCTATCGGTGGTGCTGGCCCGGTAGAGGCTCCACTGGCGCGCGACCGGATCGACCGCGAAGTGCCACTCGGTGACGCCATCCCCGGCAATCATCCAGAGCATGATCTCGCCCCAGCCAGTTGTTGCCCCGATATCTGTCACCAGGGAGACATTCCGCCCCTCTGTCGGCATATTCGAGACAGTGATCCCATCAATGTTTCCGGGCGCGGTGATCGCCAGGCGAAACACACCGTCCGCGATATCCCACGTGCTGACCGCTGAGTCCGACGTGTCCATGACGGTGGGGTCATCAAATTCTTCGTACAGGCCCCACACTTCGAAGACCGGCTCTGGCGTCGGGGTAGCTGTTGGGATGGGAGCGGGCGTTGCTGTCGGTTGGGGTGTCGCCGTTGGCTCCGGGGGCCGCGTGGCAGTCGGTTGGGGCGTGACCGGGGCTGCCGGGGGAGCACTATCTGTAGCGGCCTGTGAAACCGCCGTCTGCGACTCACTATTTGAGGCGCTGCCCTCGGGCGCTCGCAGGGCCAGGAGCCAGGCCGGAGCGTCGATGGTGAGCGAGGCACAGCCGCTGGTCAGGCACTCCGCCTGCGCGGCGGATATGCCCCGCACCACTCCGGCCGGGATCGTCTGGGTGGCGGCCACCTCCACCGCCGCGACCGTCGTCCCCACGCGCATGACCGTGGAGACCCGATGCTCAGGCTCCACATCGGTCCACCAGTCCGTCTGGAAGGTGAACGTCCTCGATTGATCACCGTACGCCGGTGCGCTCGTGACTTCCCGGAGGTCGGTCACAACCGTTTCGAGACCATCCTCAAAGGTGTCCACATAGGCTGTTGCATCCGCTGCGTCAGCGAAGTCGTAGACGCGGACGCCGACGCGCCCTGGCGCCGGGAACACGCCTTCTGGCAGGTAAATCTCGGTTTCGTACCCGTCAACGACGCCAATGCCCTGCCAGTAGTCGGTCCATTCCGTTGCGCCATCCGGCTGCGCGTACCACCGCACCGGCACCGCTTCCCCATCTTGCATCAGGTAAAAGTCAGCGGTCCCGCCGTTGCCATCCGCCGTGACGCGTGCCACGCGCGCGGAGAGCGAGTCGCCGTCTCCCTCCGGCATCGCAAGACGCTCGGACAGCGCTGTCCCCAATTTGACCGCCTCAGCCTGGAGCACCTGCTCGTTGGTCACCGGTCCGCCAACGCGCACGGTGCCCACCAATGAGCCGACTCGTGCTGTGGCCTCGAAGGAGACCATGTCTTCGCCGGTGCTGGAATCGGTGTATGTCCAGGTACTCAGCTCCGACGCATCACCGAACGATTCCGCTGGAAGATCCGCAATGCGATACGTCTCTTCCAGCTCTACTTCGGTGAAGGCAAAGCCGCTTTTCGCATCAGCCGCGGTTGGGTACTGCCAGATCGTGCTGGCGACCGCCGTAGGCGGGCCTGCATCCCCCTGGCTTGAGAGCGCGAGCTGATAGACGATCTCGAGGTTCGTTGCCTCCAGCCGGTCCGTCCATGACTCGTCCAGCCCGAGCATGGACGGTACGCCCCGCTGGTCGATCATCTGGCTCCAGTCGACGACGAAGCCGGCCATGCCCTCGCGCTCGACGTCAGCCGGAGAGAGCGCGAGCCGCGGCAGATCGGGCTGGCTGGCCGGCGCATCGGCGGTCTGTGTCGAGACCTGTGCCGGCGTTATCGGAGCTGTTTGGGTACTGCTGGTCCCGGTCGATATCCTGGCCGCCTCTTCCAGCAGGGGCAGGGCCTGGTTGATGGGCCGCAATTGCCCAAGCGAGCCACCGGTAGGGATGCAGCCAATGTCGTTGACATCGACAACACCATCACGATTGGTATCGCCCGGGCGGCAATCCAGTTCGGAGCCCTGCGTCGGGACGCCGACGAGCTCCCCCGCATCGTTGATGGCCGTGCCGCCGCTGCTGCCGCCAGACATCACCGCGTCCGTGGTAATCCACGCCACGCCAGAGATGCCTTCTTCGCGTTGGAAACCGCTCACCACGCCGGGGGTGTAGGTCAGCGTGTCACCGCCGATGCTCGGGTACGAAAAGACATGCACGCGGTCACCGAGGCCCATCGTGCCCGAATCACCGGGCGGGACGTAGGGGAACACCTCGCCCGCGATGGCTCCGGCATCGCCAGAGGCATCCGCCGTAATGCGCAGCACGGCCAGGTCGAGGCGCTCATCGTCCGCCACCACGACCGCAGTGTAGGACTCGACCGGGTCGTTCACGCCGTCAGACGTGAGGATGAGGAACTGATCCGGGATCAGCGAAATCTCCGCACCCGGAAACTGCTGTTCCGCCTCACCTTTCCACGATTCGATGACCGAGCCAAGGTCGTTGTCTGCAACAACGTGGTGGTTGGTAAGAATCAGCCCCTCAGGCGTCACAATCGTGCCACTGCCCAACGGCACCGGAAAAGTGAAGGAGAAATTCTCTTCCTCCCACAGCGCCGCGGCGGCCACTTCGACGGCGGCTGGCACCACCCGATCCCGCGTGGCACGGTCAATCTGGGCCAGGACCGGCAGCGCACCAGCCGCGCCAGTCAGCGCAAAGCAGATCACGATCCCCAGCACGGCGCGCACTGTCCGCATAGCGTTGTCCTTCAATCACCCATTGAGAAGATGCCCGGATCATACGGCATGCTGCATTCGCACTCTACGTCAGGCGCCTCGTGGCATCGGGGCGACGAAGGATATGCTTCCCGCGCGGAGAACCGACCTCCGGGTGAAGATATTGCCCGGCCAGTCTGCAGCAGGAAGTAGCGATGTCCACAGAACACGAAAAGCTAGCCTCCCTCGATGCCCTGGTCGTTGGCGCAGGGTTTTCCGGGGTTTACATGCTCTACCGGCTGCGGGAGCTTGGTCTCACGGCCCGCGCGCTGGAGGCCGGCGCGGGGGCGGGGGGCACCTGGTACTGGAATCGCTATCCGGGCGCGCGGTGCGACGTGGAGAGCGTCGACTACTCCTACTCGTTCTGTGACGACCTGCAGCAGGAGTGGCACTGGACAGAGCGCTACGCCGCCCAACCCGAACTCCTGGAATACGTCGAGCACGTCCTGGATCGGTTCGATTTGCGCCGGGACATCCAGTTCGACACCCGGGTCACCGCCGCCCATTTCCATGAGGCGGCCCGGCGCTGGCGCGTGGAGACCGCGCAGGGTGAGCACTTCGATACCCGGTACCTGATCATGGCGACGGGCTGCCTCTCCGTGCCGCAGACGCCGAACCTGCCGGGGCTGGAGTCATTTGCCGGACCGATCTTCAACACCGGCAGCTGGCCGCATGAGCCAGTCGACTTCACGGGCTTGCACGTCGGCGTCGTTGGCACCGGGTCCTCTGGCATCCAGTCGATCCCGGTCATTGCGCAGCAGGCGGCGCAGGTGACCGTATTCCAGCGCACCCCCAACTACAGCGTTCCCGCCCAGAATGTACCCCTGACGC
>JALYWD010000750.1 GCA_030852885.1 Chloroflexota bacterium
CGCCGTCCGCGACTGCTTCACAGCGTCCGCCGTTGCCACCGCCGCGCTTCCCTTCGCCATCGCCGGCACGATCTTCATCGCCACCAGAGGCATCACAGATGGCGCTGCCGCCATCGGCGCGGATATCAATCGTGCACGTGCCGTCTCCCCCGCATTCATCGGTGACCTCGACCTTGCCAGGCCGGGCGCGGCAGCGCTCCCGCTTGCCGCTGCACTTCGTCTTGCCCGCCTTGGCGGAGCTGTTTCTGGTAGTGCGCTGGTTACCCTGCGCAGTGTCATCTGAAGCTGGCTCGTCGTCGGCCTTCGCGGCCTTCTGGGCACGTTCCGAGGAGCGGCGCTTGTCCCGCTTCTGGTTGCCCTTCTTCGCCTTCTGAGCCAGGGAGGCGTCAGCATCGCGCTCGCGGCCGAAGACTTCCACTTCCGCCAGCCCGACGTCGGACGTGTCATCCTTGGGGAGAAGCGTCAACCGCACATACTGCGCATCTTCGCGCAGCGTGATTTCCTGCCACCCACCCGTGATGCCCTGGGTGTCGAGCACTGCCCATTGCTTGCGGTCGCTGGAGACCGATATCTCCACATCTCCGCTGCCGGCGGCGAGCCAGCGCACATTACGGACCGTTTCGGTGTCGCCGAGGTCCACCCAGACCCAGGGTTCATCGACATCTGTCGGGGACCAACTCGTGTCCAGTTTGCCGTCATAGATCAACGTGGAGTTCGGGGTGTCCTTTTGGCGGCCGCTCTGGACGATGGTCAGTTGCTTCGCGTTGTCGGGATCGGGCGGCCGCTTTTTCGAGGTTGGGCCATCAAGGGGATCGCCATCCAGCGCATCCGGCTCCGGGAGTGGCGTCGCGTTTTTCGCCTTGTAGTCCAGCGTGCTGTCTTCGCTCTCGCTGACCGCGCACAGGATCTCCGCGCCGCGCGGCGAGAGTCCCTCAGGTCGCTGGCACGCGGCAGCGTCTTGTGCGGGTTCACGTTCAGTGGCCAAACTCGCGTTCGACCAGGCTGAGCCGCCCACGAGTCCGCAGAGCACCAACAGGGCAACGAAAACCAGAGCCAGCCGGCCTGGTTGCGGCTTTCTCGCGGACCGATCCATCAGTCCGCAGCGAGCAGGTAGGCCATCAGGAGACGGGCGGTCTCGACCAGCGAATCACGATGCAGGCGCTCGAACGAATGCGAGGCATCGACGCCCGGACCGACCAGGCCGCCGCGCACATCCCATCCGGCGCGCAACGCCTGGCTGACGTCGGAGGCGTAGTAGCGGTACGTATCGACGTGGTAGTCGATGTCGTTCGCGCGCGCCAGATCGATCAGGAGCCGGCTGAGATCATAGTCATAGGGGCCCGAGGCATCCTTCACACAGACAGTAGTCGCCATCTCGTCGGAGGTCTGGCCCTCGCCCACGGCGGCCATGTCGACCGCGATCAGGTCCGCCGTGCCTTCGGGCAGGCCCGCTGAGGACCCGTGGCCGACCTCTTCGAAGTTCGAGATGTAGAGGTACGATGGCGCTGCCAGCGGAACACTCTGCTCAACCACCGCCTTCGCGACGCCGAGCAGGATGGCGACGCACGCCTTGTCGTCGAGATGGCGTGACTTGATGTAGCCGTTGTCGAGCAACGTCACGCGCGGGTCGAGGCTGACAAAGTCCCCCACCTCGATGCCCAGCGCCCGGACGTCATCGGCACTCTTGACGGCGGCATCCAGGCGCACCTCGATGTTCGTCTCATCGCGCTTCAGGTCGGTGAGATCAGGACCATGGACGTGCCCGGATGCCTTGTTGGTCAGGACCGTACCGCTGATCGGCTCGCGGCCGTGAGCATGTACCAGGCAGTACTCACCCTCAATGGTCGACCAGTCGTACCCACCGATGCGGGTCAGCTTCAACCGCCCACCATCGGTGATGTCGCGCACCATCGCACCGAGCGTATCGACATGTGCCGAGAGGGTGCGACCGCCGCGCGCAGCGTCGCCGCCGGGGAGATCGGCGATGAGGGCGCCCTTGCGCGTGCGGCGCACCGGCAGGCCGAGCGCCGTCAACTCGGCGGCCACATGATCGATCGCCGCGCGCGTGAAGCCGGTTGGCGAGGGAATGCGGCAGAGCGCCGCGGTTTGCTCCAGCATGTACGTGCCGTCAACGCTGGGCAGGTCAACGCGCAACGGCGAGTCAGTTCCGGTCATGGCGATGGGTGATGCTCCCCTGATTTCGCTTCAGTCTCGTCCGAACAGCCGCTTCAGGAACGACAGCCATGAGGCTTGTTGTGGCGGGATCTCTGGCAA
>JALYWD010000751.1 GCA_030852885.1 Chloroflexota bacterium
ATCCTGGCGCGCCTGCGCCGCATGGAGGGCCAGGTGCGCGGTGTCCAGCGCATGGTGGAGGCGGACGAGTACTGTCTTGACGTCCTGACCCAGCTTTCCGCCGTCATCGCCGCCGCGCGGGGTATTGGCCTGCTCGTGCTGGAGGACCATGTGCGTGGCTGCGTGGCGAATGCGCTGCGCGCCGAGGATGGCGATGAGACGCACCAGGACGAGATCATGGCGGACCTGATGGGCGCCATCGACCGCTTTGGGCGCAGCGTCGGGTAGCACCAGATCAGGCGGTATTCTTCGCCTGCATTGCCGGCGAGGATGCTGTTCGGAACTGGCTCGTTGACACCATTCCCCCAGGTTGTATCGATCCTGACCCGTAACCCGCATAGAGCAACACTGGCTCTCGCAGAGGGGCGGGCGACTTCCGTGCAGCACAGTCACGCAGGCTGAAATACGCAAGCTTGTGTCTCTGGGCGTACCCGTGGCTCACGCACTGAAGGAATGGGCCGGAGCGTCAGATAGGCGATAGGTAGGTGGAATCTCGTCGCCTGACAGCGTGCTCGCGACGATAGCGGCAAAGGCCTCGGGCGTCTCAAGCACCATCGTGTGGCCCGCCTTCGGAATAACGCCCACGGGTATGCCGCCGGCTTCCAGCATTGACAGATGGTGGTGAGGGAGGGATCGCTCCCCGAAGACATAGGTGCGGGGGGTGGACAGACCGAAGAAGGTTTCGCGTAGGCGGCAAGAAACAAGGGCTTGTGAACAGCGGTAGATCGCTCGAGGATCGGCCGCGCGCATCGTGCCGGGAAAGCTTCCCCCAATCGAATCGGTCGCGGCCAGGTCCTCGGCCTGATCCACGATCTCGGCGTGGCCCCAGGCCACGTAATCCTCTTCCGTTGGGGCGAGATCGACAATCGTCTGGCTGAAGGTCGCGTCCTCCGGATCGAGGTTGCATTCAGCCACGACCAGTCCGGAGACCAGGTCGGGCCGTGCATCGGCAAGGGCGATCGCAATGGAACCGCCCATGCTGTGCCCCACGACGTGGCACTGTTTCAGCCCGACATGGTCCAGCACGCTGGCAACGGTCTCCGCGTGGGCCTCCAACGTGTGCGTGAAGGTCTCTGGATGGTCACTGAATCCGAACCCCATCAGGTCGATCAGGACTGCGCGATGGCTCGCCAGTCGCGGATCTCTGACGACGCGGGGGAAGTCGGCAGATGACGCAGAGCCCAAACCGTGCAAAAAGACGCAGGGCGTCTTTTCTCCGGGCAAGTCGTGGTAGCGAAGGCGCGCGTCAACCTCCGGAAGATAGAGATTGTGCATTCCACTCTCCTGTCAGGGACAACTTTCGACGCAACTTTCGACGCATGTGATCAGAGCATAGCGAATTCCGGCTTCACGCCCGCCACCGAAAACGCGATTTGAACCCTGAAGCTCCGTGCCGCATCACGCCCGTCCACTGTGCATGTTGCCCACTTGCGCGCCATGCTCTTGCCAGACCACGTAGAATGGGGAGGTGACTGAGACAACCACCAAACCTGCAGCCAAATCTGCCAAACGGAAGTCGACTGCTGAGCCCATGTCTATGGAAGCTGCTCCTGTGCCGCCATCTACGGCCGCGCCAGTCCTCTCGCCACTCGAGCAGGAGGGCCTTGATTACCGCCGTCGCTACCGGGGCCTGATCGGCGTTGGATCCAAGGTTCCCATCCGGGACCGCGCGGTCCTGTCGCTGGTGTACACCCCAGGTGTCGCCGAAGCGTGCCTGGCCATCCACGACGACCCCAGCCGCTCCTTCGATCTCACCTGTCGCGGCAATACCGTGGCGATCCTCACGGACGGCTCCGATATCTTCGGCTCCCAGAAGGGGCCGCCGGAAGCCGCCATCCCCCTGGAAGAGGCCAAGAGCGTCATCTTCAAGACCTTCGCCGGGGTGGACGCATTCCCCATCTCGATTGCCAGCACCGATCCGGAGCAGGTGGTTGAGACCGGCCTGGCCCTCTCCTCGACCTTCGGCGCCATCTGCCTGGACGATATCTCCGCGCCGCGCGCCTTCACCATCGCCGACAATCTGGAGAACGGCGCGGATATCCCGGTCTTCTCCAACCAGCACCACGGCACGGCCATCCTGGTCCTGGGCGGCCTGCTCAACGCCCTGAAAGTCGTGGGCAAGGAGATCGAGCACGTCAAGGTCGTGATCTCCGGGGCCGGTGTGGCGGGCATCGGGGTGGCCCGCCTGCTCACCCGCGCCGGTGCGCGCGATGTGGTGGTCTGCGACCGCGCCGGCGCCCTCTACCGCTACCGGCCCAGCCGCATGAACTGGGCGAAGGCGTACCTGGCCAAGGAGACGAACCAGCAGGACCGGCGCGGCGGCCTCAAGGAGATGCTCCAGGACGCCGATGTCTTCATTGGCCTCTCCACCGGCAATATCGTCACCGAAGAGATGCTGGGCGGCATGGCGCGCGATCCCATCGTCTTCGCGCTGGCCGTCCCGGAGCCGGAGATTTCCCCGGCCCAGGCGCGCGCGGCGGGTGCGCGCGTGGTAGCGACTGGGCGCTCGGACTTCCCGAACACCATGGATATCTCCCTGGTCTTCCCGGGGGTCTTCCGTGGCCTGCTCGATTCCCGCGCCCGCAATATCCGCCTGCGCACGCTCCTCTACGCCGCGCGCGCCCTGGCCGATGTCATTGAGCCGGACGCCCTGCATGCGGACTACATCGTGCCGCGCATCTTCGACTTCCGTGTCGCCCCGGCCGTCGCCGCCGCCGTGGTGCGCGCCGCCCAGGAATCGGGCGAGGCCGGGCGGGATATCGCGCCCGAGCTGGTGGCCGAGCGCACCCGGCGCTTCGTCTACGAGGGCCGCCTGCTGCCCGCGCGCCCCTCGGTGCGCAGCGAGCACAAGACCTTCCGCGAAGAGGCGATTGACCTGCGCGAGCGCAATGGCGGGGTGCTGGAGATTCGCTCCAAGATCCCGATCCGCGATCACCACATCCTGAACATGCTCTACGTGCCGCCAGCGGCCCTGACCCCGGCGCACGTCATCCGCGACGACCCCAGCATGGTCGATGAGATCACCGCCAAGGGCAACCTGGTGGCCATCGTGACCGATGGCTCAGCGGTGCTTGGCCTGGGCGATATCGGGCCACAGGCGGCCCTGCCAGTGATGGAGGGGAAAGCTGTCCTGCTCCAGACCCTGGCCGGCGTGGAGGCCTTCCCCATCTGCCTGACTGCGCGCGATGTCGATGAGATCGTGCGGATCGTGCAGAACATTGCGCCGAACTTCGGTGGCATCAACCTGGAAGATATCAGCGCGCCGCGCTGTTTCGAGATCGAGCGCAAGCTGCGCGAAACGCTCGACATGCCGGTCTTCCATGATGACCAGCACGGCACCGCTATCGTGGTGGCCGCGGCGCTGATCAACGGCGTCAAGATTCGTGGCTGCCGCATTGAGGATCTGCGCGTCACCATCAACGGCGCGGGCGCGGCCGGCATCGCGGTGACCAAGCTGCTGCTGGGACTGGGCGTGGGGGATATCGTCCTCTGCGACCGCAACGGCGCCATCTACGAGGGCCGCAAGGAGCGCATGGACTACTCCAAGGAGGAGATCGCGCGCATGACGAACAAGGAGCGGCGCACCGGCCTGTTGAGCGAGGTGATTGTCGGCTCCGACGTCATCATCGGCCTCTCTGGTCCGGGAACGGTGACACCAGAGATGGTGGCCTCCATGGCGCCCAACCCGCTCGTGTTCGCGCTGGCCAACCCGACCCCGGAAATCACGCCGGAACTGGCCCTGGAAGCGGGAGCCCTGGCGGTGGCCACGGGGCGCTCCGACTACCCGAACCAGGTCAACAACTCACTGGCCTTCCCCGGCGTGTTCCGGGGCGCGCTGGACGTCAAGGCGCGCACCATCGACGACACGATGAAGCTGGCCGCGGCCCGCGCCATCGCGGACCTGGTCGATCCGTCGGAGCTCTCCCGGTACTTCCTGATCCCGGACAGCCTCGACCTGCGCGTTGCCCCGCGCGTCGCCGCCGCCGTGGCCAACGCCGCCGTCGCGAACGGCCTGGCCCGTAAACCCATGGACCCGCGCGAGGTGGAGATGCGCTGCCGCGACCTCGTGTACGAGGGCACCATCGGGTTATAACGTCGATTCATACGAGCTACCGGGCGACGGCCCTCACCCCAAACCCCTCTCCCGATGCGCGGGAGAGGGGCTTTTTGTGGTTGGTGAAGGTAAGAATGCCAAGTGTGCCAAGAATGCCAACTTTCGCGGATGGGGTGGGTTGGCAGAGTTGCGTGGACTACACCGGTGCTGGCGGCGGGGAGCGGACTCATCTATCTGCCCCGATTGCGGTACAGTGCCGCCTATGAACCTGATCAAATCCAAACAGCGCGTTGCCGATCACGGCGAGGTCTTTACCCCACCCTGGCTGGTGGAGAAGATGCTCGACCTGGTCAAGGACGAAACCGCGCGCATAGACTCCCGCTTTCTGGAACCCGCCTGCGGCAGTGGCAATTTCCTCGTGCCAGTGCTGCAACGCAAGCTGGCCGCCGTACAGGTGAAGTACGGGCGAAATGACTTCGAGCGGCGGCATTTCGCCCTGCTGGCGCTGATGTGCATCTACGGCATCGAACTGCTGCCGGACAACATCGCCGAGTGCCGCGCCAACCTGCTGGAGGTCTTTGCAGGCTACCTGGCCCTGAGCGAGGATGACGACCTCTACTATGCGGCATCCGCTGTCCTGGCGCTCAACCTGGTGCAGGGAGACGCCATGACCATGCGCGATCCCAGCGGCGGCCCGATCACGGTGGTGGAGTGGGGCTACCTCGGCAAGGGCAAGTTCCAGCGGCGCGATTTCCGCCTGGATGAAATGACC
>JALYWD010000011.1 GCA_030852885.1 Chloroflexota bacterium
CGGTAGGCGTCGCCGAAAGTGGCAGGCCCGCCTCCAGGTGCGCCTTCATGGCATCGCTGGACGCGCCGCCACCCATCACCCCGCCCTGCAGGTGGAGCGGCTTCCCGGCAGCGGATACGGCGCGAACTTTCGCGCCCACGACCTGCGTCTGCGACGGCAACACCAGCTTCAGGCAGTTCTCCGGCTCCCGCTCCGGGTCATAGAGCAGAATGTCCTGTGTGCCGGCTCCAACATCAATGGCAAGGAGGGAAGTGTTCAGGGAATCGTTCATGGCTGGAGTGTATCGCGCAGCCGTGTAATTGCCGTTGGCCGCAACCGGCGACGCTGCTATACTTCGGCACGTTGCGGGCGCATAGCTCAGTTGGCCAGAGCGCACGGTTCACATCCGTGAGGTCACAGGTTCAAGTCCTGTTGCGCCCACCAAACAATGGCCGTCCCCTGTGGCGGCCATTGTCACGATCGGATGCACATTTCCGCCCCACCGTGCGTCAGCACTGCATCTCGATCTCGGCTACCATGCACCGCGATGCCGGCTGGCTGGCGTGAGGGATGACACGCTCACCCGAGCCGCGTGGCTTGACCGGGTTTTTCGTGGCGCAGACAATTGCGCTGCGTGTTGCGCTCAGACGTGAAACGCTCGCTGCGGGCGAATCTGCCATCTCTGGCAGTCGCAGTAGCGCGCGGGTATGGATCAAACCAGTCGGAGGACGGAATGGCGCGGGAACAGACGCTGGCAGACAAGATCTCCGGCTCATCTGTATGGCGGTCGGTAGTACGCCACGGCTACCCCGATACGCAGCGGAACCAGGCGCTGATCATTGCCAGCAACGTGTTCCTGCATATCCACCCGGTCAAGATCAAGCGCTACGCCACCAAGGTGACGTACACCTTCTGCCTGGGTGGGCTCTCATTCTTCATGTTCCTGGTGCTGGTCGGCACTGGCGTGCTGCTGATGTTCTATTACGTCCCCTCGGCCGACCTGGCCTACGAGAGTATGAAGAACATCGAAAGCAGCGTGACCTTCGGCCAGTTGATGCGGAATATGCACCGCTGGTCGGCACAGGGCATGGTTATTGCGGTCTTCCTCCATATGTGCCGGGTCTTCTATACCGGCTCGTACAAACCGCCCCGCGAGTTCAACTGGGTCGTGGGCGTGCTGCTCCTGGTCACCACCTTTCTCCTTTCCTTCACTGGCTACCTGCTTCCCTGGGATCAGTTGGCCCTTTGGGCCGTTACGGTGGGGACGGAAATTGGTGGCGCGGCTCCGATCGTGGGAGCTCAGGTCAACCTGGTCCTGCGTGGTGACTACGAGATTGGTCAGAGCGCGCTGATTCGCTTCTACACCCTGCACGTGATTTTCCTGCCGCTGGTGGCTGCCTTCCTGATGGCCGTCCACTTCTGGCGGATTCGCAAGGACGGCGGTATCTCCGGCCCGCTGTAGGCGGCACTGGAGGACGGGTGACATGGTGAGCATGCGATTGGATCCGAACCTGGTACCGGAGGTTGGCAATGGCTGACATCGCCCAGCAGATGCCCGGAGGCTCTCCGGCGGCGGCAATCGACGAGGCGAAGCGGCAAAAGCTGCTGGAGTTGGTGCGCGGTCGTGCCCTGGCGCGTCCAACCGACCTGGCCGAAGACGAGGTGATGGTCTGGCCATCACTCGTGGTGGTCGAGGCGGTCTGCGCCACGGTCTTCCTGTTGCTGCTGGTAGCTGCATCGGTGCTCTTCAACGCACCACTGACCGCGCGCGCCAACCCGAACCAGACGCCGAACCCGTCCAAGGCGCCGTGGTACTTCCTGAACCTGCAGGAATTGCTGCTGCACATGAACCCGGGTGTGGCTGGGGTCATCATCCCGACGCTCGCACTCGTCGGCATCGCGGCCATCCCGTACTTCGACCGCTCGCCCCTGGGCGTCGGCATCCTGGGGACCTCGGCCAAGGGCCGCAAGATCGCGGGATTCACCGCCGTCTTCACGACCGTCGTCCTGGTGGGGATGATCGTCCTTGACGAGATGACGGGCCGAACGCAGTTCGGCATCGGCGGCTACCTGCAGCACCAGTTGCACGCACCGGAGTGGGTCTACAACCAGATCCTGCCGATGATCATCATCGTGGTGACCATAGGCATCCTGGTCGCACTGGTCCAGGGAATTTTCAAGCCCACGCGGCGTGAGTTGATCATCGCGCTCTTTACTGGCTTCGTCGTGACGTATCTGGTGCTGACGGTCAGCGGGACCTCCTTCCGGGGTGAAGGTCAGGCGCTGGTCTTCCCGTGGCAGTTGCCGCTGGAGCACCACTAGTCGGTACTACCGGCCAAGAGCCGGACTGGCAAAGGAAACACGGATGTTCAAGATCGTGCGAACAGTCTTCGGGCTGGTAACCGGCTGGGTGATCTCAGCCATCATGGGTCTGCTTGGCCGCTATCACAGCCAGGGCGCGCTGACCGTGCACCCAGACCGGCGGCAGTTCGTGCGCAACGCCACCCTCGGCGCTGTAGGCACCGTGCTGACGCTCAGCGCGGCCGGGTTCCTCGGCCTGCTCTGGCCGCGGAAGACGGGCGCTTTCGGGAGCGAGCTGACCGTTAAGGCCGAGAATATCCCGGCGGTCGAAGGCGAGCCGTACCACAACATCCAGGGCAAGTTCTACCTGGTGCATAACAGCGACGGCTTGCTTGCGCTGTACACGAAGTGCCCGCATCTTGGTTGTAGTGTGCCGTTCGTGGGCCCGGTCGACAGTCCCCAGGCCTTCAAGTGCCCCTGCCACGGCTCCATGTACGACTACGTCGGGATTCGGACCGGTGGCCCGGCGCCTCGCCCGATGGACATCATGGCGGTCACGGTGGACGAGACGACCGGGAATGTCCTGGTCAACACTGGAGAGATCACTCAGCGCGCCGATTACGCGCCCGACCAGGCGGCGCCATACGCGGTTTAGGGCACGGTGGCGGGGGTAGAGCAGTGCGTGTAGGGCGAAGGGGCTAGAAGCGTGGGAGCGGTCCAGAAGCTCGCGACAGTGGTGATCGTCGGCCTCGTGGCATTGTCGACGCTCCTGGTCGTTTATCTCGCTGATGAGAACAACCGCATGTCGGCGGAGGTCCAGGAGAAGGACGAAGTCGCCGTCGAACGCGGCATCCAGACCTATATCAACAACTGTATGGTCTGTCATGGCCCAGCCGGCGAGGGCTACTCCGAACCGGGCGCTGAAGGGACCGGGCGCATAGGCGCACCACTCGGTGGCGACACCGAACTTGGCCGGGCCGCGCAGGAGCGCAACCAGGTCACTGATCCGACTGAGCGGGCGGAACGCTACAAGGCCCTCTTCGATACCATCAATAATGGGCGCGGCCTGATGCCTGCCTGGGGCACGGGCCTCGAAGGTGGTGCACTGCTGAACCAGGAGCAGATTCACGAGCTGGCCCTGATGATCCAGAACGTGAACTGGAACGTGGTCTACAACGACGCTATCGAGCACTCGGGCGGCTACCCGACCTTCCCACCGGCGCCGGACACGGAAGCCCCTGCTCAGGCTCCAGCAGCAGCCGCCGACAATGCGGGTGATTCCGCAACATCCGACCAGTTTACGGTCGAATCCCACGACATCTTCTTCCAGCCAGCGGAACTTGAGATCCCGGCGAACCAGGATGTCAAGATTCTGCTGCCGAACCTTGGCGCCTCCGCGCACGACTTCAGCATCGACGAACTTGGCATCAGCGTCTCACTCCCTCCGGGTGAAACGGGCGAAGTGACGATCAATGCCCCGGCCGGGACGTACGAGTACTACTGCAATGTCCCGGGCCACAAGGAAGCTGGCATGGTCGGCACCCTGGTGGTGCGCGAGATGAGCGCGGAAGAGCAGGCGGTGGATACGGCCAACGAGGATGCCGCGGCAGACGAATCCGCGGCCACGGCTGAGGAGGCTGGCGACGTCCCAGCGGAGGCCTCGGCACAGACTGTGACCTCGTTCGACATCTACTTCGAGCCGAAGGAAGTCACGATCCCGGCCAACACGGACGTGACGTTTACGCTGCCGAATGACGGCGCCGCCGCGCATGACTTCAGCATCGACGAACTGGGCGTGCAAGTCTCGCTGCCACCTGGTGAAACACAAAGTGTGGTGATCAACGCACCGCCAGGCAGCTACGAGTACTACTGCAACGTGCCTGGCCACAAAGAAGCCGGCATGGTCGGTACCCTGATAGTGGAGTAGGAGGCCAGCCATGATTTCTCCAAACCTGGCGGATCAATTCGGGGCATTGGCGGACACCGTAGAGGTTGCCATTGCGGTTCTCCTGATCATTGGCGGCCTCGTCATCACGTACCTGATCCAGCGCTGGGCTGACCGGGCAGGTGAGCCGCCCCCGGCGGACAACCAGGGCATGAGCGGCGCCGCCCAGCAGTACCAGCCAAACTCGATGCGCGGGTAGAGACGCCGGAAATCAGCAATCGCGGACGGGGCGGCTTGCACCATGCGAGCTGCCCCGTCTCATTTCAGGATGGACGAGACTCCTCGCATGGCCAAGGCTTCAAACCCCAAGTCCTATCTCTGGTGCGCGACCTGCCGGCGGTCGTATTCCCACGCGGATGCGCCAGGCGGCGTGTGCCCGGTGTGCGGCGGCCCCACGCGGGAGATGAGCCGCATCGCCGCCATTGCGCGCGGCCTGATGGCGAACGAACTGACAACCTCGCCGCTGGAGACGAAGCACCGCCAATTGATCAAGCTGATCTGGACGCGCAACGGCATGGGAGAGCAGTACTACCGTGTCCTGGGGCCAGACATGCCGTACAGCCGCTTTGAGTCGCGCATGACGAAGTTGATGGAGCAGGGCGCCGCCGAGGGCTGGGTGCGGTTCATCTTCCCTCTCGCGCCTACGGACGATGAGGGGGCCTACCGCATGGAGTTCGTGGACGAGGAGCGCTTCATCCAGGAGCTGGAAGCCCTTGTTGCGCCGGACGAGCAGGCATCGTGAGCGACGGGCGCACGCTGGAGGGCTATATCGACGCGGTGGCGTCCGCCGCGCCAGCCCCCGGTGGCGGCAGCGTGGTCGGCGTCGTCGGTGCGCTTTCGGCGGCGCTCGGCCAGATGGTGATCAACTTCACGGACGCACCCAACGAACAAGGCAAAGCGCAGGTCAACGATCTCCTCGCCGCGCTCCAGACCTGCCAATCCCGGCTGATGCAAGCTGCCAGCGAGGATGAGGCCGCCTACCAGGGCTATCGAGATGCCACGAACCTGCCCCGGGGTACAGCAGACGAAAAGGCGGCGCGCAAGAGCGCGATGCAAGCGGCGTTGGTTGCCGCCACGGATGTGCCCCTGGCGATGGCGGAGCAGGCCGCGCGCCTGGCCGCGCTCCTGATCGAGGTCGCGGAGATTGGGAGCCGGCGCCTGGCGTCAGACACCACACTCAGCGCACTCCTGGCCGAGACGACGCTGCGTGGAGCGCTGCTCAACGTGCGCGGTAACGCGACCCTCCTCAAGGACACCGTGAAGGCACAGTCCTACCGCGAGGCAGCAGACCGCCTGGAGGCGGAAGGGCGGCGCGCGGCGGCGACGGCGCTGGAGATTGCATCGACCATCTGAGACGCCGTGGCAGCTTTGACGATTTTGGTGCCGCTGCGTATAATTCTGGGGTTACGGCGCATTCGTCTAGCGGCCTAGGACACCGCCCTCTCAAGGCGGAGATCAGGGGTTCGAATCCCCTATGCGCTACCAGGGATCAACGATAACCGGCCAGTTGGCCGGTTTTTTTTGTTGTGCGCCTGGGCGCTCATCCCACAACATGGTGTCGTCGCCTACGCCTCGTCCTGGGGCAATTGTCGACGGCGGTTGAGCCGTGATGGACCTTGCCACCGCGTCGTGTTTCGAGCCAGGGTGTAGGACCTCGTTCCCAGCCTCCAAAGTGCGAGGTGTCATCCCTCTTGGCGTGTCATCCTGAGCGAAGTCGAAGGATCTCGTTCCCCAGCCGTCGCGTGCCGATGTCACTACCCCCGCAGGTGTCATCTCGAGCGCAGTCGAGAGATCTCGGCATCACCAGCCGCCTTCTTACGAAGTGGTGGCGAACATTGGGTGCAGGCATCGGTGCTTGGTGATGGGCCAGGCCGAGATTTCTCGACTGCGCTGTACGGACCGGGGACATAGGTTACACCTCCTCGGGGGATCGCAGGTCGATGGTGGCGACCTGGTGTTCGCAATAGATCACGGACCAGACGGCGGGATCTTCGGTGGGCCGCAGGG
>JALYWD010000012.1 GCA_030852885.1 Chloroflexota bacterium
AACGGTGGAGGCGGATATCGTCGTGGCCTCCGCCGGGGCCGTGAATTCCGCGGCCCTGCTGTTGCGCTCACGCAATGATCAGAACCCGCACGGCCTGGCCAACAGCTCCGGGCAGGTGGGCCGCAACTACATGGTCCACAACAACTCGGTGCTGGTCGCCATCGACCCGCTGCGCAAGAACGACACCATTTTCCAGAAGGTCATCTCCATCAACGACTTCTACGGCCCCGGCTTTGATCCTGACTTCCCGTACCCGATGGGCAGCCTGCAGCCGGTTGGCAAACTGCAGGGCGCCATGATGCAGGGCGCAGCACCGTGGGCGCCCGGCTGGAGCCGCACGCTGGCCGCGCAGAAGAGTGTGGACTGGTGGGTGATGAGCGAAGACCTGCCTGACCCACAGAACCGGATTACGCTCGATAGCCAGAAGACCATCGTCGTGCACTGGACGCCGAACAACCTCCAGGCGCACGACCGACTGATGCAGCAGGCGAAAACGATGCTGCGCCGGGCCGGTTACCCGATTCTGCTCAGCAAGCAGATGGGGATCGAGACAAACTCGCATCAGTGCGGCACACTTCGCTTCGGTCATGATCCGGCGACGTCGGTGCTCGACCCGCTGGGCCGCGCGCATGACCTGGATAACCTGTACGTGGTCGATGGATCGTTCTTCCCGTCATCGACCGCGGCCAACCCTGCCCTGACCATCGCCGCGCAGGCCCTGCGCGTTGGCGAACATCTCCGGGCCCGGCTGGGCGCCGCCGGCTGATACGAAAGGACCCTCGATGACGGAAACACCGAGCCGCCTGGCGGGCTACCGCCACCGGCGAGACCACTTCTTCGGCACGCATGCCCATTCACCGCTCACGGATGACCAGCGGGAAAAGTTCGCCGGCCTGGACTATTTCCCCGAGCGGGAAGACCTGGTGCTGGCACTTGACCTCGACGACAGCGGCGATACCGTCGGCGAAGAGGTGGTGCTGGACACCACCGATGGCCAGCACAAGCACTTCTTCCGGGCCGGTGCGGTGCGCTTCGAGGTTGATGGCCAGCCAGTGGAGTTGACCATGCTGCGCGATGAGCGCGGCGGCCTGTTCCTGCCTTTCCGCGATGCATCAGCCGGGAAGGAGACGTATGAGGTCGGCCGTTACCTGGAGCCGCAGATGCTGCCGGACGGCCGGCTCCACGTGGACCTCAACTACGCCTACAACCCGTTCTGTGCCTACGGTTCCGGCTGGAGTTGTCCCATTCCCCCGGAGGAGAACCGGATTGACGTAACGATTCCAGCAGGAGAGCGTGCCTTCATACTGCCTGAGTAGGGACCGCAGCCCTCGCCCGCGGCCTGATTGATGTTTGCCGCCCAACCACAGGTGTCATCTCGAGCGCAGTCGAGAGATCTTGGCCTGCCCATCCGCCGAAGAACGATGTCCACACGCCCGCGTCGCGGCAACTTCCATCGGGCGCGGTCTGTCGCGCCGAGATCTCTCGACTGCGCTGTACGGACCGGAGACATGGGTAACAGGTGTGCGGGGACATAGGTTACCCCTCCTCGGGGGATCGCAGGTCGATGGTGGCGACCTGGTGTTCGCAATAGATCACGGACCAGACGGCGGGATCTTCGGTGGGCCGCAGGGCGACGGGCTCCCCCACGAGCCCGCGGCTGATGAAGCGCCGTCGTCCTCGCCAGGAGATGGAGCCATGGAGGGTAACCGTGACGACCAGCTCCCCGTCGTCGTAGACCACCGGCGGCAGCACCTCCGGGAAGGGGCGCAGACTGGGCTGGTAGGCGCTGGCCGGGACGAGATGGGCCAGGGCTTCATGCGGACGTTGGTGGTTGTAGTTCGTCCGGAAGGCATCAAACGCCGCTTGCGCCTCCATGAGGGTCATCGGCCGCTGCTGGGCGAAGACCTCGCGGGCGATGGTGCCGTGGAAGCGCTCGACCTTGCCTTGCGTCTGGGGGTGATAGGGCCGGCCGTGCCACGGCTCGACGCCGAGCCGCAGCAGCCAGGCTTCCAGGCGAGTGATACCGCCGAGTCCGGCTGCTCCCCAGGGACTCCCGTTGTCACAGAGGATGGCCTGCGGCAGCCCGTAGCGGCGAAAGACCGTCGTGAGCGCCGTCTGGACCGTAGTGCGCTGCTGATTGGGGCAGGCCGCCAGGTCCAGGGCGAAGCGGGAGTGATCATCCAGCAGACTCCACGGATGCACCCGCCCCTGCCGCAACGGCTGATGCCCCATGAAGTCCATCTGCCACAGCGCGTTCGGTTCGGTGTGGGCGAAGCGGCGCACCACTGACGGGGCCGGGGGAATCTCCAGCATCCCGGCGCGGCGCAGCACATCCGTGATGGTGCTCGGCGCCGGCACGTCCGCCACCCCGGCGGCCACCAGCCGGTGGTGCAGCTTGCGTCCCCCCCACGCCGGGTGCTGCTGCCGCAACGCCAGGATGCGGGCTTCCAGGTCTCCGGCGATCTGGCGGGGCGAGGTGTGGGGGCGGCGCGAGCGATCGGCCAGCGACTCCCCCGTCTGGGCGCGGGCCAGCCATTTGTAGCCGGTCTTGCGGCTGATCCCGAACTGGCGGCAGAGTTCGGCGATGGGCACCTCCTCCTCCCGGACCATCTCCACAAAGGCTGCTCGTTCAGACGCCACGGAACACTCCTGCCACGGCATCTCGGGGCCCTCCTTCCGGCTCCCAGCATGCCGCATCAGGTGTTACCCATGTCTCCGCACGGGTGTTACCTATGTCCCCGGTCCGCACAGCGGGGTCGAGAGATCTCGGCCTGGCCCACTGCCGCGCAACGATGCCTACACTCAAGAGTCGAGGTGACTTTGCGCCCGCACGGTCGAGGGACGAGATCCCTCCTGCGTCGAGATGACAAGTAAAGGTGGACGGCACCTCGCAGCGTCGCGGCCGGTGATGCCGAGATCTCTCGACTGCGCTGTGCGGACCGGGGACATAGGTAACACACGTGCGGAGACATGGGTAACACCTGATGCGGCATGCTGGGAGCCGGAAGGAGGGCCCCGAGATGCCGTGGCAGGAGTGTTCCGTGGCGTCTGAACGAGCAGC
>JALYWD010000037.1 GCA_030852885.1 Chloroflexota bacterium
GACGTAGTGGCGGAGTTCCCGGACGAGATCGTGGGTCAGGGCTGGCGTGGCCCGCACTTCCCGATCCTGGACAAGTTCCTGGACGCCTCCCATATGCTGCCGGTGCATCTGCATCCCGACGATGAAACCGCGTTGAATCTGCACGCGGAACCCAACGGCAAGACCGAGGCCTGGCACATCATCCACGCCGCGCCAGATGCAACGATCCTGGCCGGCATTCGCCCGGGTTTCTCCGACGATGACCTGAGAGAAGCATTCCTGGCGCAGGATTACGACCGGGTGATGTTTCGCTACCCCATCGCGGCGGGAGACACCATCTATGTACCGGGAGGCGTGCTGCACTCGTTTGGGCCGGACACATTGATCTTCGAGGTGCAGCAAACCTCGGACCTCGGCCAATTCGTGATGCCGAATGCGCTGCGTGGTGAAAAACTGAGCGATGCGGAATGGCGCGCCAATATCGAGGCCGCGCTGAAGGAACTGAAGCGGGAGTTTCTACCGCGCCCCCATGCGGGCCTGGACAAGCCGGAGGCTGGAGCGGGCAACCGCATTACCGTGGGGTGCGCGGGTCCGCACTTCGCGCTCGAACGCTGGCGCCTCACGAGTGCCCATCGGGATACATCGCATCCGTCGCGCTGCCTGACGCTCTCGAATGTCAATGGCCCGGTGCGCATCGTCTGGAGTGATGGCGAAGAGACCCTTGGGCCGGCGGAGTCTGTACTGCTCCCCGCTGCCATCGGTGACGTCGATGTCATTCCTACCGGCGAGGCGGCGGACCTGATCGCCTGCTACATCCCTGATCTCGAGAACGACATCGTGGCGCCGCTGCGTGCTGCCGGCCACAGCAACGAGCGAATCGCCGCGCTAGGTGAGGTCCCGGTCTAGCCCCTGGCCTCAATCCCTGCTGGCGCGGTTGGCTCCCAGCCGCGCCAGTGCATGGAGCTGTGGCCTTGCCGCCTGGTAGAGATCACGGTAGACAGCGTAGTACGCGTCATAGACTGGCTTTACGCTGGCGTCTGGCTCAAGTTGCAGCGCCAGGGTGACCCATTGTTCCTTGAGGGAAGCCAGATCTGGCACGAGTCCAGTCGCGATCCCCGCCAGGAAGGCGTCTCCGTAGGATGCGCCAATCGTGCGTTGCGGCACGTCCTGTGGCAGCCCAGTGACATCCGACACAATCTGCAACCAGAGCGGGTTCTTCGCCCCGCCACCCACGGCCACCAGCCGTCGTGGTGGTGCTCCCATGGCCTCCATTGTTTCCAGGTTATGTCGAACGCCGAACGCCGTGGCCTCCAGGCTGGCCCGGTACAGGTGCGCCTTCGTGTGGGAGAGTGTCAGCCCGGCGAAGACACCGCGCGCATCAGGATCGTTGATCGGCGTGCGCTCACCTGCGAAATACGGCAGACAGATCAGTCCATCTGCCCCCGGTGCAATCGCGGCGGCCCCGGCAGCCAGCGCCGCATAGGCGTTTGGCCCGCCCGCGGCTTCCGCCGCCATCTCCTCGGCGCCCAGCGTGTCACGGAACCAGCGGGTCAGCGCGCCGGTCGTCGACATCCCGCCTTCGATGCTGTACAGGCCAGGCAGCACGTAGGAGGTCGCCCACATGCGCGAATCCGGAACAGGTTCGCTGGTGAGGTGGATAAAGAACATGGTGGTTCCGTACATCACCATCATGTCACCCGGCGCAGAGACCCCAGCGCTGATCGCCTCTGCGGCCGCATCGATCGTGCCCGCCGTTACCGGTGTGCCAGCACGCAGGCCGGTTGCCCGCGCGGCGCCCTCAGTGACCGTTCCGGCGATTTCCGTGGGCCAGAGCAAGCGCGGCAAGCGGTCCAGGCCCACGATCGGTTCGGCAAATCGGGCATCCCACGTCAGGCCACGCAAGTCAAAGAGCGGGTTGTAGTAGGACGCCGAATGGACGTCAATGACGGCCTCGCCAGTCAACTTCTGGACGATGAACGAGGACGCCGTGTAGAACCAGCGCGCGGCGGCGTAGACCTCTGGTTCATGGCGTTTCAGCCAGAGGATCTTTGGCCCGATGGCCTGCGAGGTCAGCGCCATGCCGGCGAGGTCGAACATCGCTTCCTCGCCGAATTGCTCATCCAGGAGTGCGATTTCCTCTGACGCGCGGGTATCGATGCCGTAAAGGATGCCGGCGCGCAGGGCGTTCCCCTCCGCATCCACGGGCAGCAGACACGAGCCGATTGCGCTAACTGCCACACCGCCAACGTCGTCACCAGAGTAGCGGTCAGCGAGTAGCAGCCGTGTCAGGCCAACGAACTCTCCCCACCAGGTCGCATCAGGGTCATGCTCCACCCACCCGGGCTGGGGCAGGCTCAGGCCATGTTCAATCGTCGCCTCGGCCAGGACCTCGCCGGCCGGTGTGCAGAGCACGCCTTTGGAGCTGTAAGTGCCAACGTCAATTCCGAGCAGCAAGTTTCCGCTCACGGGCGTTCTCCGGGCGCGTCACGGCGTCGCCGACTTGAAGTTCTTGTTCGAGGACTCAGGCTGCAGAGCGTTCGTCAATGAGCCGGCGCAGGGCCAGTGTGTGTTCCGGATGCGTGCCACAGCACCCGCCGATTACTCGCGCTCCCAGATCAAGCCACTGCGCGGCAGCTTCGGCGTAGGCACCCCCACGCAGCACTCCGGCAGGGTTCCACCCGACGTCATCATCAACCTGACCCACATTTGCGTATCCCCCCATCGGGATATCGGTCAGATTACGCAACTGCCAAAGGGCCGAGGAGATCACGCCTGGTGCCGCACAATTCGCGAAGATCATCGTCACGGGGAAAGGCCTGAGTGCCTTGACGGCCTCGGCCAGGGACTCCCCACTCATGAGCCGAGCCGCACTCCCCGCGTCTGCCGCGGGCTCGCAAACAAAGCCAACGGTCACTGGCAGGCCCGTCTGCAACGCGGCCTGCGTCGTCAGCACCGCCTCCCGAATTGTTGGCATCGTTTCGATCATCAGGAAATCGACGCCAGCAGCTGCCAGGTTGCGCGCCTGGGCCGCGTGCTCGGCCAGCGCGATGTCATCGGCGGTCTCAAAGACCGGGTCATAGCATTCGTCAAGCGGCGCGATTGACCCCGCGATCAGCGCACCAGCGCGGCCTGTTTCATCGCGCGCTGCCAGTGCCAACTCGACCGCCAGGCGGTCCAGCCTGTCGGCGGCTGCCTCATCCAGACCGCCCTTGCGCAGCGTGCGAGCCGTGCTGCGAAACGTGTTCGTGGTGAGGATATCGGCTCCCGCCTCCAGGTTGTCGCGATGAATGCTCCGCACGAGGTCTGGCCGCTCGATCAAGCCAATTACCGACCAGAGCGGGAGTGTCGTCGCGAGGCCCCTGCGGTCGAGATCGCTCCCCATGGCCGCATCCAGGAGCAGCGCCGGGCCAGATCGCACCCGGTCCGCGAGCGAGGGCCGGCCGCCCATCAAGCGGTTCCGAAAATGCCGAACGCACCGGACGCGTACGCAAGGACTGAGAGGAACGCCGCTGCCAGGGCACAGATCATGGTCGCGTAATCCCGAGAGCGTGCGTCGAGCCTCTTGGCAGACGAATGCTGAAGGGCAACCGGAATCAGGATCAGCAAGCCAACGAGGTAGTGGCCGGTCGAATTCTTCAGGCCGCCGCTAATCAGCACGATGCCGAGGACAATTTGCAGCAGGTAGAGACCCGCCGCCAGCATGGCAACCGGCCGGAGCATGGAGTTGTTGCCGTTTCCTGCAGAAATTGCCGCGAGAATCGCCACAATGATCATCAAGACGACAACAATGCCGCCAAGCATCTCATGAATTCCACCCAAACCTGCGCCCATCCGCCCGCTCCTCATCCCGTCGGCTATCCGCTGCTGTGCAACAGGTAGCCATTCCCCTTTCCCATTTCGGCGATGCTACCACCCCTGCAACGCCGGTCAAGTTGATGCCGAGCTGTGCAATTCCCGCTGCTAGACTCGACGAAAATCGATGACGAAGCTCGGTGATGACTGGAAGGACCTTGGGAAATGGAGGGCGTCGATGCCTGGCGTCGCGATCTGTGGCTGGCAATTGGCACTGCGTTGACTGCCCATGTAGTGGTACTGCAACAATCGGCGCTCCTGGACGACGCCTGCGCGGCAGCGATCCTGGAAGCGATAGACGCGACGAGCCGGGGAGAACCACCGGCGATTGAAAGCGCGGCCGGGCTGACCGCTGTTTACGAACAGCGCGTGGACGCAATAACACCCGCTGCGTGTGCTGCGCTCAGCCGCACTGGCAGAGGCAACCTGGATGTGGCGGCCACCGCTCACCACCTGCTCTTGCGACAGCATGGCCTTGCCCTGATGGAAGCGGCAGTACTCGTCCGCCTGACCCTGATTGAACTGGCGGGAGCGCACGTTTTCACATTGCTCCCGGTTTACATCGGTTCGTCACCGATGCAGCCAAGCAACCTGGCTCACGTCCTCACCGCCGCGATCGCACCACTGCGCCGTGCCACCGCCCGCCTGCACCTGGCCCTTGCCGATCTCGACCAGATCGCCCTCGGGTCCGGATCGCTTGCTGGCGCGTCGCAACCAATTGACCGCGATGCCCTCGCCAGCCTGCTCGGCGCCGACGCTGTGCCAGAGAGCACCCTTGACGCCCTCTCGTCGGTCGATGAGTTCGTCGCGGCCAGCCAGGCGGCGGCAGCCATCGTCCACCCGATGGAGCGCCTGATGGTCGAATTCCTGGCGCTCGTGCGGCAGGAACCGCAGTCCATCATGTTCGATGATGCGCTGCTGGCGCCCACGGATGCCAGCCTGCCCCACTTCCGCCCGCCGCAGGTACTGGAGCGCTGCTTGGGTGATGCGCGTGGTGTTCTGCATCAGGCGCTGGTCACCGAGCGTGTCGCGTCCGCGATTCCCTTCGGACCGCGCGGCGAAGCGGGAGACGGCCTGGCGCAGAGCGCGGCGCGCGCCATGCAGGAAGCAACACGTGTTTGCCAGACGTTCGCCATGCTGATCAGCGGCCCTCTCGACTTCAATCGTGCCTGGCTCGCCCGCAACGCTGGCCGCAACTTTATGACCGCCGGGGACCTGGCAGCCATCCTGGTAGCCGAGGAAGGTTTGCCGCAGGTGGCCGCACGCGACATCGCGGCGCTGGTCACGGAGCGCGCCCGCGACGAGGGCCTGGAGGCGAGCGGCATCACCCCTGGGCTCATCGACGCGGCAGCCATGATGGTCATCGGCCGTGAGCTCGGCGTCGAAATCGAGAGGTTGGGCGCATACCTCGCACCACGACGCTTCATCGAAAAACGCTCGGCGCTGGGCGGCCCTGCGCCGGTAGCCGTCCGGGAGCTGCTCGATATCGAGTCCCAGCGCGTTGCCAGAGATCAGTCGGATCTGGAGACGCGGCAACGTCGCATCGCGGACGCCCGGAAGGAACTCGGGGTTCTATCTCACGAAATCGCGTCTCTCACGTCCTGACCGTGTTGCCTGTAGCCGCCCGCGGTCATGGATCGCTGGCACGGTTGCTGCGCCATAGTCACTGCTGGTGCGTACACTTTCTGGGCAGCACGAGTCCAGCCACAAGCAAAGGAGCCACCCATTCCACGCACGCTACGCCTGGTCGAACGAGACATCAAAGAACACGCGCTGCTGGTGGCGGTGGAACGGCCGGGTCAGGACTGGGCAGCCGCCGACTCACTGGAGGAACTTGCCCGCCTTGCCGAGACGGTCGACGTTGAGGTCGTCGGCTCGGTCACGCAGCGGTTGCCCCACCCCATGGCCGGCACCTACGTCGGGACCGGGAAGCTGCAGGAAATCAAGGACAGCCGCGAGGAGCTTGGCTACGACCTGGTCATGATTGACGGTGACCTGACGCCAGCCCAGCAACGCAATCTGGAGAAGGCGCTCGATGTGATGGTCATTGACCGCACCGCGCTCATCCTCGATGTCTTTGCGCGCCGCGCCGCCACCCACGAGGGACGCCTCCAGGTGGAGTTGGCCCAACTGGAGTATCGCCTGCCACGCCTGACCGGCATGTGGACCCACCTTTCCCGCCAGGGCGTCGGCGGCGTTGGCCTCCGTGGTCCGGGTGAAACACAACTCGAGAGCGACCGCCGGGAGCTGGGCAAGCGCATCGTCCATATCAAGCGTGAGCTGGGCGAAGTCCATACGCACCGCCAGCTCTACCGTGACCGCCGGCGGGCCGCGCCAATGCCAGTGGTGGCGCTGGTTGGCTACACCAACGCCGGAAAGAGCACGCTGCTCAACGCGTTGACGGGCGCAAACGTCATGGCGGAGGACAAGCTCTTCGCGACCCTGGATCCCACAACCCGTCGCCGGGCGCTGCCCAGCGGCCGAGAGGTCCTTTTCACCGACACTGTGGGGTTCATCAACAACCTGCCCACGCTGCTCATCGCGGCCTTCCGGGCCACGCTGGAAGAGATCAACGAGGCGAGCGTGCTGGTGCACGTTGTCGATGTGACGCATCCCAACGCGGCCGAGCAGATGCAAACCGTGATGGGGGTCCTGGAGGACCTGGGTGCGGACGACAAGGCTGTTGTGACGGCGCTGAACAAGGTGGACGCGCTGCTCGATGCCGACGGGCAACCACCTTCCATCGAGAGTCTGCTGGAGATGCTCGGCGAGGCCGCCCCCCTGGCCGTCAATCCGGTCGCCATTTCGGCGGAGGCCGGGCTGGGTTTTGAGGCGCTCCTGAACGCGCTCGAGATTGCGCTGGAGGATGAAGCCCAGTTCGTGCCGGTGGTGCTGAAGGCGCCGTTCTCGCGCTCTGATCTGGTTGATCTCTTCCACCGCCTGGGGCGCGTCGAGGACTCCGAGTTTACGGAGTCCGGGTCGACGCTGCGCGGTCACCTGCCACTCGCAGAAGTTGGCCGTTTCGCTCCGTACCTCGAAACCGAAAAGCCGGGCGCCCCGTTGGTTCGAGCCGCCGCAACACAGGCAACTGGCTGACGTGGCGCTCATCGACCTTGAAGCGCGCGAAGTTCACGCCAAGGTCGTCTACTTTGGCCCGGAGCTGAGCGGCAAGACCACGACGCTCCGGGCTATCGCCGAGGGCGTGCCCCCGGACACACGTGGCAACTTCCTGAGCATCGCCTCGGAATCCGCGCGCACGATCTTCTCCGACTCGCTGCCAATAGACCTCGGCGAGCGGTTTGGCCTGCGTTTGCTTTGGCACCTCTACACCGTGCCCGGCCAACCGCGCTCGGCCGGCCCGCGCGCGGCCGTGTTGCAAGGCGTCGACGGCGTGGTCTTCGTTGCGGACACCACGTCGCTCCGCCAGGGAGAAAACCTGGCATCGTTCGCCGAATTGCAGACGTTGCTTGGTCTACAGGGCAAACGCCTGGCAGACCTGGCATTCGTCCTGCAGGGCAACAAGACTGACGTGCCGGGCGCTGTTGGGGTGGAGCATGTCGCCGGCTTGCTGGGGATCGACGGCACGCCAGCGTACGCCACCGCTGCCGTCACTGGCTCAGGTGTTTTCGATGCCCTGCGGGACGTCAGTCGCCAGATCGCCCAACGGTTGTAGCCCCGTTACGACGCCAGGAGCTCCTCTGCACGCCGGATGGCGGAGATAATCCGATCCTGTGGCTGCGCGGCGCCCTTGCGGCCCCGGTAACCTCGTCCGGTGGTGGCTGCCTCCAGCAGTGTGGCACGCGCCAGATGGACCGGGAACAATGCCGCCCAATCGGCCGGGACGCGACTGAAATACTCTTCGACGAAGATATCCGCAAGGTTCTCGCGCCGCGCCGCCCGCCGCGCGCTTCCCTCGCGTTCTGCCCCTAGCGTAGCCACGACATTCGCGACATCAATGAGTGGGTCGCCCATCGCCATCTTGTCGAAATCCAGGATGGTCACCACCTCTGAATCAACAAGAATATGCCCCTGCTTCAGATCGTAGTGAGTCGGCCGCAGCGGCGCGGGCTGGAACGTTGCCTCAATCTGGTTGGCGAGAGCCCGTACGGCGTTCGCCTGTTCGGGAAATACGCTGAGTAGCCTGCTGGAAACTTCCGCGAACTGAGCGTCTCGGTCAGGGCTCGTCGCAGGCAGGAGCGCCGGAGCAATGGTCGCGCTGTGCATGGCTGCCACGGCGCGCGCTGCACGCCGCACGGCCCCGGGTGCTCGCCCATCACCATTCTGGCGGATGATGTCGAGCAGCCGATCTCCCGTCACTTCCGCGATAAGCAGTGTGCGCAGGTCAGGATCATATGCGAGCGGACGAGGGGCGCGAAAGCCGTCTGCCGTGGCTGCATTCGCGGCCAATGCCGTGAGGAGATCGTAGGCGCGCTGTCCTTCCTCAGGCTCCCGGTAGGCTTTCGCATACACGCGTTGCCCGTCATTCTGGCTGTCGCCAGCGAACGTAACGTCAACGCGGACCATGGCCCGCATGTCTGGCCGGTATCGCACCACATCGGCCTGCCATGACACGATCCGCTGGGTATCAGTTGGCGCAACGAGGCGCCGCATCTCGGGAGTGCCGGCCACGATCTGGCGCAGCCCGGGCAAGCGCGCGTCGAACGGGAACACCTGAACGATCGACTGCAACTCGTTCGAGTAGCGGGCGCCAGGCAGACGGAATGGCCCGACCGGAACGCTGGCATCCGGAGCATCCGCCTGCATGCGATTCCACTGGCGCTCCATCCTGCCATCCGTAAAGTGCGCGACCGTGATGATCTGCGCATCCCGCACGCCGTCGCCCGATTCCAGATCGAGCGTGTATTGGGCTGCGATGCGCGTCGGGGACTGCCGGAAGTAGTCGATGGTCAGGCCGTGCAGGCGGAGCGACGTTCCGGTGCTGGATTGGAGCTCGCGAGCCAGTGTGTCGCGCATTGCCGCGTTGTCCTGCAGCAGTGTTGCGACCTCAGATGATGAGTTCATGATGAGCCTCGTTATTGCGTGCGCAGGCGGCCCGAAGGGCGCCGCGACATCCGGCCCACTGCACAGCGGGCGCCGAATGGTAGTACCGTGCGTCCAAACTGGCACAATGATTTCCCCGGAGGATCAAGTTTGGACGCACCACGGTCTCGGAAAAAGCGACAGGCCGCACCGGCTCATGATCAGTCAAGCGCTGCAACCGCCAGCGACGCGCAAACGCCAGCCGAAGCTACAGAAGGCAGCCGGATAGTCCGGCGCGCCAAAGGAGTCAACCAGCAGGAACTGGTCAAGACTCACGGTCTGCCGGCGCCAGACGGATCCCTGAACAAGGGACGCATCTTTGAAGCCATTCTGGCGCCACTCGCGCCAGGTAAATTGCTCGACCTCGGCGCAGGCAAGGGCAATTTCTCGATGAGCGCGGCGAGCTTTGGCTGGGAGGTCACAGCCGTTGATGTCCGCACCGTGCGCTGGCCGGAAATTGATCCACAGGCCGCCCCGGAGATGGCAGCTCTGCTGGAATCGATCACGTTTGTGCAATCGGACATCCGTGAGTTCGCCATTGGCCGCAACGAGTACGACCTGATCTGCATCCTGGGACTGCTGCACCACCTCGAGGTGCCCGATCAGGTGGCGCTCATCCGCAAGTGCACCGGAACTCCGCTCCTGATCGACACGCGCATCGCCTCAGCCGAAGTAGACGCCGCCGGCGACTACCGGGGCATGTTGATCAAGGAGCACGGCGAGACCCGTGAGGAGCGCGACGAAGTTGCTACTGCCTCATGGGGCAATGAGACGTCGTTCCGCCACACGGAGGAGTCGCTGACACGCCTCCTGCGCGACTGCGGGTACCCCATCGTGTTCCAGGCACGCCCACCCCATCGCCGCGAGTACACGTTCTACTTTGCGCTGCCGCGTGCGCAGGAGACGGGTTTCCGCCGCGAGAAGCGAACCATCGGCGCGGGGCGTGGGACAGGCGTCTGGTCGCACTTCGTACCCGATCAGGCTACTCCCGAGGCAGACGCAGCCAGCGAGCAGGATTAGTCGTCGCCCTGGAGCCATCCGTCAGCGAGATATTCGGGATCGGGGTGCCGGTAAAAGCCGCGCCCCGATTTCTCCCCCAATTCCCCGGTGGCCACCTTGCCGTGCAGGATGGCAGATGGCTTGTCCGCAGGGTCAGTCGCGACCACCTGGTACGACGTTTCGATGTCCGAGACCACATCGAGGCCTACCATGTCCATGATCCCGAACGGCCCGAATGGCGTCCCGAAAAAGAGCATCCAGAGCCGATCAACGTCGGCTGGATCGGCGTGCCCCTCATCGACCACGCGCAGGGCCTCCCGCTTCACCGCGCGCCAAACGCGGTTGATAATGAACCCCTTGCTGTCCCCGCGCACAACAGCGACGACCAGCCCGAGCGACCGCCCGAACGTCTCGACCTCGTCAAGAACGTCGGGGCGGGTCTCGCCGCAGCTCATGATCTCGAGCATCGGGCGGCTCCAGATCGGCGCGAAGAAGTGCGTGTTCAGCACCCTGCCAGGGTCCGCCGCGGCCGATGCGATCAGGCTGGACGGAATAGACGACGAGTTCGTGGCCAGGATTGCGGCGGGCGCAAGCTGAGACATCTCGGCGAAGAGCGCGCGCTTCGTCTCCAGGTCTTCTCGCACTGCCTCGATCACGAGATCAGCGCTGCTCAGCGCATCAGCCAGCGAGCCGGCCATCCGGATACGCGCCACCATGCCGTCGATATCCGCGGGCGGTTCGACCGTGAACTGATGGTGCGCGTAGCGTGGTAAAGATGGTAACGTCTCCGTCTCATTGCGGATGCGCTCTGGCGCCGCGGCCAGCATCTCCGGCACGGCATCCCACATCGCCACCTGACGGCCACTGGTGGCAATCAAGGCGGCAATCTGGCGCCCCATGGTGCCGGCGCCGATCACGGCGACGTTGGGCAGCACCGAAGCGTTCATTTCCTGGGACATGCATCGTTCCCTTTCCGCGTTGCGCGAGGTCACATCAGGCTGACCATCATCGCATGAGACGGGGCATTCGCCACGCGTCCAGTGCATGAGCAGTGCTACGCTGCCCCGGTGGACGCAATTGCCGTCAACCAGCTCAGCAAACGCTACGGCTCAGTCACCGCGCTGGATGCCATCTCTCTTCACGTTCCTGCCGGAGAAATGTACGGTTTTCTCGGTCCGAATGGCGCGGGCAAAACCACGGCCATCCGCTCGCTTCTCGGCTTCATTCGCCCCACCAGCGGCAACAGCCAGATCTTCGGGCACGATTGCTGGCAGGACGGTGTGCGTGCCCGCAGTGATCTCGGTTTCCTGGTCTCAACCGGCACGCTCTACCCGGACATGACAGGCAACGCCTACCTGGACTATGCCGCCCGTTTGGCGCAACAGCCGTCAACCCTGCGTGCAACCCTCGCGGCAAAGCTGGAACTTGACGAGGCGGCGCTCGGACGCAAGATCGGCGGCTATTCGAAGGGCATGAAGCAAAAACTGGCGCTGATCGCCTGTATGCAATCTGGCCCCAAGCTGCTGATCCTCGATGAGCCGACCGATGGCCTCGACCCGCTCATGCAACGGGCGTTCGAGGAGATCCTCCGTCTTCTTCACGCGCGCGGCACGACGATCTTCATGTCCTCTCATGACCTGGGGGAAGTCGAGCGCGTCTGCCAGCGCGTTGCCATCATCCGCGGCGGCAAGATCGTGGCCGAGGCGGCCATCGACGATTTGACCGCCCGGCGTCAGCGCATGATCGAGGTCACGTTCAGTGGTTCAGCCCCACACTGGCCGGAAACCGCGTCGGTGCGGGTCCTGGAGCGAAGCGGAAATCGGCTCGTGATCTCCTCGCGCGGTGACATTCGCCCAATCCTGATGGAAGTGACTGCTCGAAACGACGTCCTGGACATCCTGGTGACGCGTCCCAGCCTGGAGCAGATTTTCCACGAGTACTACGCCTCGCCAACCGACCTGGAGCATGTACACCATTGAGGTCGTCGACGATCCAGGCCATGACAGGCCGCGGGCTCCGTTCCGGAATCTGGGGACTTGTCGCCCTGCTGGCCGCGATCGCTGCGTTCGCGTTCGTGCAACCGGTCGTCATCGCGTCCTTCGGTGGCGCAACCGCCCTGGATGCGATCATGTCGCGCATTCCACCCGCGTTCCAGGCATTCGCCCGCACGCGGCCCGAGTTCCTGGCGATGACCGGGCTACCGGGATATCTGTCACTGGGCTTCACCCACCCCATCTACATCGTTATGTCGGGGGCGGCAGTCATCAGTTTCGCGGCGCGCGTCCTTGCCGGGGAGATGGCGAGCGGTGCGATCCAGTTGCCCCTCTCCCGGTCGGTCTCTCGCGCAACGGTGTATCTGGCCAGCGTCATCGGGATGACCATCGTGGTTGCCCTGGTCGCGATTGCTGGTCCGCTCGGCATGCTGGCGGGTCTGCGCTACGCCGAGCCAGGTCCGTTTCCGACCAGCCACCTCTGGCCGATGACCATTGTGTGCTTTGCGTTGTTCTGGGCAATCGCCGGCATTTCGCTGCTCTTCAGCGCGGCGGCCAACAATGCCGGGCAGGTCGTCGGGTGGGCGCTCGGCCTGCTTCTGTTCTCCTACTTCGTGGACTACTTCGCCGGGGTCTGGGAGCCGCTACGCGCAATCCTCTTTCTTTCGCTTTTTGAATACTTCGCCCCGACGACAACATTAGTCAATGGCATTGCGGACGTACGCAGCGTCGTCATGCTGCTCCTCTCCGGCACACTAGCGCTTATTGCCGGACTCATTGTCTTTACCCAGCGCGACCTACCGGGATAGGCCAGGCCAGTCACGCACACGAAGGCCCCGGATCCACTACCTGGATCCGGGGCCTGGCATTGCCTCTCGACAAGCGTGAGACACGTGACTTGTTGCCTCTTTAGACCGTCGTGATCGCGCCTTCGTCGGCCTGCTGTACCAGCTTGGGGTACTTGGCCCAGACACCGGCGATGTTCACCTGCTCGCGCGGCGTCCACTCCTTGAGACGCGCCGCAATCTCGTCATCGCTGAGATCGACGTTCAGGCTGCGTGCGGGCGTATCGATGCGGATGATATCGCCCTCACGCACGGCAGCCAGGGGCCCACCTACGCCAGCTTCAGGAGCGATATGGCCGATCATGAGGCCCTTCGTCGCGCCACTGAAGCGGCCATCCGTGATCAGGGCCACCGTATCACCAAGTCCCTGGCCAACGATGGAGGCGGTGACGCCCAGCATCTCCTGCATGCCAGGACCGCCGACTGGACCTTCGTAGCGGATCACCACCACGTCGCCCGGGTTGATCTTGCGTTCGAGCACCGCGTGGTGGGCATCGGGCTCGGAATCGAACACGCGTGCCGGACCCACGTGCTGCTCGCGCTCATACCCGAAGAGCTTCACCACCGCGCCATTCGGGGCAATGTTGCCCTTCAGGATCACGAGGCCGCCCGTCTCCTTGATCGGCTGATCGACCGGGTGAACGACATCCTGGCCAGGGGTTTCCTTCGCGCTGGAGGCCGACTCGGCGAAGGTCTGGCCAGTGACGGTCAGCGCGTCACCGTGAACCAGGTTCGCGTCCACCATGCGCTTGGCCACCACCGGGGTTCCGCCGGCAAGGTCCAGATCGAACGCTGAGTACTTGCCGCCCGGCATCATGTCGCAGAAGAGCGGCGTGCGGCGGGAGATCTCGTCGAAGTCGTCAATCGTCAGCGGAATGCCCGTCTCGCGCGCCAGCGCGAGAAGGTGCAGCACGCTGTTGGTAGAACCACCGCTGGCGGCAACACCAGCGATCGCGTTCTCGAACGCCTCGCGCGTCAAGATTTCCTTTGGCAACACGCCGCGAGCAAGCACATCCATGATCAGCTCGCCAACTTCCTTGCCGATGGCGTTCTTGCGCTGATCCACTGCCGGCGCGGACGCGGATCCCATCGGAGAAAGGCCGATGAACTCCATCGCCATGGCCATGGTGTTCGCCGTGTACTGGCCGCCACAGGCGCCTGCGCCCGGGCAGGCCACGTTCTCCAGTTCGATCAGCTCTTCATCAGTCAGCGTGCCGGCGGAGTTCGCGCCGATCGCCTCATAGACGGACCGAACCGTGACTTCCTTGTCGTGCCAGTGACCTGGCATGATGGAGCCACCGTACAGCAGCACCGTGGGGATGTTCAGCCGTACCGCTGCCATCGCCAGACCAGGAAGCGTCTTGTCACACGCGCCGATGCAGACAAGGGCATCGAACATGTGACCGCGTGCGACCAGTTCCACCGAATCGGCGATGACCTCACGGGAGATCAGCGAGGACTTCATGCCCTCGGTGCCCATCGTCACGCCGTCAGAGATGGAGATGGTGTTCAGTTCCTGCGGGGTACCTCCCGCCGCGCGGATCCCTTCCTTGACGTGCTGCGCCAGCTCGCGCTGGTTCAGGTTGCACGGCATCGTCTCGATCCAGCAGTGGGCCACCCCGATGATCGGGAGCTTCAGGTCGTCGTCATTGAACCCGGTGCCCTTGAGCATTGCCCGGGCGCCCGCCCGGTCATTGCCGTCCAGGATCACGCGGCTCTTGTGCCGCATATCGAACGTCGTGCCATCCTTGGCCGCCGGCCGATCCAGCGTCGTGCTCACGTTTGCCTGATCCTCCTGTGCCGACGTAGGCACGCTTCTCAAAGTGGCGCTTGCCGCAAGCACCATCGCGCCGTGCGGCGCACGCTGCGGCAGAGTGTCCTCTTCGTTTCACTTTTTCGCAAGTGTGATAGTGATTGTGTCAACCAGTGTACTAGCTGGAACGCGCGACCTGACCAGCGGTGGACCTGATGCCAATATCAGCGATTGAGCGGGCAGCCTCAACCTTGAGCTGGGTTTCGTCATCCCTGAGCGCTCCCGGGTCGTTCACCTGGGCGCGAAAGTGACGAATCATTTCCTCTTCGGTCCGAGCCTGTGCCTCGACACCGGCCATCTTGACCAGGCCGACGCGGCGCTCAACGCCCTTGCGCAGATCGTCACCCGACTGCGGTGCGTTGAGCACGGCGATCGCTGCCCCGATGCCCGCACCGAGGAGGCCCCCGCCAACGAACGCGCCCAGACGACCCAGAATGCCCATGGTTGTCCTCCGCTGCCTAACCGCGCGTGGCGCGACGCGTGATGGCTCCAAGCACCCAGACCAACAATCCGAAGACAGCGCCGAACGCCGCGGCGCCCTGGACGCTCACGAGAGGACGGACCGCTTCACAGGCCGGGCCTGCCAGCACGCCAATCTTCGCGTCCCCTTCGACCTTGACCGCTTCGGCGCGCATCAACAGCACGTTCCCACGCACGATGCGCGCCTCATCGACGTTGACCGCAACAACCGTGGAATCGTGGAAAACGGCCTTCTCGCTCGTTGCGGCCAGGATGCCCGAACGGTCGATCTGGGCAGACTTCGCCTCGATGGTCCGCGCTCCAGAGTTGTTCATCACCAGCCGTTCAGCCGTGATGTGCTCCGCGCCGGCACGCTCCATCGTGACGTTTTGTGCCTGGACGTTCCGCGCATCAGCCTGCAACAGCTCTGCGGCACGAGCGGGCCGGTGCTCTGGCCCATCAGAGATGATCACATCGGCGACAACCGACGGCTCGGCGCCCACGGGGTTCGCATCCACATTGCTCACGTTTTCGGAAACTCCTGGTTCGCTCGGGGAATCGTTGGCATCGAGATTGTCCGCCGAGTGTAGCACCGGGTCTGGCGGCTACGATTCGCCACCCACCCGCGTCACCCGCACCATGATCACCGTCAGGATCATGATCACGATCAGGAGCAGAAACGACGCTGCGGCGGCATTGCCCATATCGAGCGATGTAAACGCATTCTTCCAGATGAGATAAGAAATCGTTTCCGTCGCGCTACCGGGTCCGCCCCGTGTCAGGATATAGATCAGGTCGTAGGTCTTCATCGCCGCGATCAGGCGAATGAGGACCGCAACGACCAACACCGGGGTGAGCAGCGGCAATGTGACCGTGCGCAGCGTCTGCCAGGCCGTTGCCCCGTCAACTGCCGCCGCCTCGATGGGGTCTCTCGGTAGTGCGGTCAAGCCAGCCAGGATGATGACGATCATCAGAGATGTCTCATGCCAGACGTCGACGCCAATGATGGTCGGCATCGCGGTGCTCTGTCCGGAAAGCCACTCCTGTTTCGGGAGGCCGACCAGGCCCATGACCCAGTTGATCGCTCCCAGTTCCGGGTGCAGCAGCAAGCGCCAGATCATCCCGACGGCGATCGGGCTGATCAGCAACGGGATGAGCAGGATGGCCAGGTAGAGGTTGCGGAAGCGCAGGCCCGGCTGGTTCAACAGGAGCGAAAGCCCCAGCGCCACGCACAATTCGATGACCACCACGCTCACCGCCAGGACAGCGGTGTTCCGTGCTGCGTTCAGGAAGAGATCGTCATTAAGCGTCTTGGCGTAGTTAGCCCAGCCGGTGAACTCGCCAATGCCTCCTTCAGTCAGATCGTACGAATGCGTGGAGACGAACAACGCGAAGAGGAGAGGAAACCCAACGACCAGTATGAGCGCCACAATGGTGGGAAGGGTCATTCCATAGCGGAAGAGCGCACTTGCCGCCGACCGGCCCGTTGCCGCGCGCAGCTTTACCGTCGGGTTGCTAACGATCTCTGCTGGTTGCTCCAGCGCCATCCATTTGCTCCACGCACCAGGGGCACTTCCGGTCTGGAAGTGCCCCTGGGTTAATTCATCGAATCTAGAGCAGCTCAGCAAGCTCCGCTGCCGCGGCGTCCATGGCCTCTTGCACTGGCGTGCCCGCCACGGCCTCAGCCAGGCGACGCCCAGTGATCTCAACCAGTTGCGTCTGCTTTGTGATCGCCGGCAGTCCCTTGCCAGATGTGATCATTTCCCCGGCCTGTGGCAGCCACGGGAACTTGGCCAGGATCTCTTCATTCTCATATGGCGCCTGCTGCGTTGGCAGGCTGCCCGCCAGGGCACGACGCATGGCGACGTCGGGAGACTCCACCCAGCGCACGAACTCCCAACCGGCGTCCGGATTGGGCGAACTCAGCGGGATGCCCCAGCCCCAGGCGCCGCTCAGACCCGTGCCGCCCGGCATGATTGTGCTTGAGTTCTTGCCAGCCGCCGCGGCTTCCGCGTCCCCATCCACCACGGCCAGCATCCACATGAAGCTGACCGAACTGAAGGCGTGCCCAGCAGAGTAGACCGCAATGGAGTCATCGTAGTTCGCGCTGGCTGCGCCGGTCTGCGCCGCGTTGTTGATGGCATCTACGTAGAGGGACGCCGCCTTGACGCCATTCTCGTCGTTGATAGCCGGTGCCGACATGTCCGCGTTGTAGAAGTCACCGCCGCAACTGTAGAGGTAGTTGCAGAACTCCATCGTGATCGGGTCAACCTGCTGGCCTGTCATGGCCGTGCCGTAAAGCTCCTCGCCCTTCCAGGCGGTGATCGCCTTGGCCAACTCGACGTAGCCCTCGACGCTGTCCGGCATGGCGAAGTCCATACCCGAGGCCGCCTTGAAGTCGGCCTTGAACGCATCGTCGTTCGCCAGGTCTTCGCGGTAGATGAGGCCCATTGGGTAGGCATAGAACGGCACGTAGTACATCTTGTCGTCAGCGCGGCCCACGATATCGAGCGTAGCTGGAATGTAGCGGTCCAGTTCGATCGCGCCACCGCTGTTGGCGATGCGCTCGTCAAGCGCTTCCACCCAGTTGGAGCGGGCAAACTCGTAGACCCAGTAGAAGTCGACCTCCAGCACGTCGTAGGTGCCATTGCCGGGGCCGGCCGCAAGCTGGGGCACGAGCTTCTCGTGCATCACACCGTAGGCGACCTTCTCGAAGTTCACCGTGATGCCAGTCAGTTCCTTGAACTCCGGCAGCATGTCCTCGATGATCTGCGTCTCCAGCAGATCCTCCATCAGGAGGTTCAGGGTGACGCCGTCGAAGTCCTTAGAGAACGTGACTTCTTCCTGAGCAAATGCCGGCCGCCGGAGTTGTGGGGCTCCGCCTAGAACCAGTCCGCTCGCTGCCGCCGCCTGCAGCAGCCGCCGCCGATCCATCCGCCGAAAATTCGAAGACATCCTGAGGTCCTCCTGCGCATCTGCGCGTCATCGCACACGTGCCCGAAATCTGCAATTGCCTGTGCATTCTCGCACCACTGGAGTTTCCGTACTCAGGAGTAGCAAATGAACTCGAGCAGCGAGCCATCCGGGTCGCGGAAGTACACGCTCATTCCTTCACCCTGAGCGCCGCTCCGAGCCACCGGGCCCAGCTCGATCTCCACACCACGTTGCCGGAGATGCTCAATGGCCTCGGCTACTGGCGCGGGCCAGATGAAACAAAGATCGCTACCACCGGGTGGGACGGGGATACGCGCCACAGGCTGCGCGACTACGCCCGGGCCATGCACATTCAGTCGCATGTTACCGAATTGGTAGACCCAGCCAGCACCTTTCCGCAGAACTTCCGCGCCCATGACGTCAAGGTAGAAAGCGTTTGACCGCTCCCAGTCCGTCACGTGGATGACGCAGTGATCCAGACCAATTGCTGGTTGGCTCACTTGACCGCGCCGAAGGTGAGCCCGCTCACCAGGTACTTCTGGATAACCCAGGTCAGAACCACAATCGGCGCGATCATGGCCATGGTCGCGGCGCAGATAGCGCCAATTTGATCCCCCTGGGATGACATCAGGCCCGCCAACGCCACCGGGAGGGTCTTCGAGTTCCTCCCGGTCAGCACCAGGGCGAACAGGAACTCGTTCCACGAGAGGACGAAGGCAAACACCCCCGCGGCCAGCATCCCCGGCACGGACAGCGGCACGATGATGCGCCAGAACGCGCCAAGCCGGCCGCTGCCATCAACCAACGCTGCTTCCTCGAGTTCCCGGGGAATCCCCTGAAAGAACCCGATGAGAATCCAGACGACGAACGGGAGGTTGAACGACAGGAAGATGACCGCCAGCGCCCAGCCCTTGTCCAGCAGCCCGAAGCGCTGGGCGAGCAGGTAGAAGGGAATCACCAGCGCCACCGGTGGCAACATTTGCGTACCGAGCACCGACAGACTAAATGGCTGGCCGCCCGTGCGAAAACGCGCGATCGAATACGCCGCGAGCGACCCAATGGCCAGGCTCACCAGGGCTGAGGCAACGCCAATCCAGAGGGAGTTCCAGAAATACTTCAGGAAGGATTCGTCGCGAAAGATTGTCGTGTAGTTTTCGAGGGTCGGCGAGAAAAAGATGTTTCCAGGGTCGTACACGACGCGCTTGGTGGCAAAGGACGAACGCGCGGTCCAGAGTACTGGCAACAGGATGCTGAGACAGGCCGCGATCAGGGCCAGGTGGGTAAGCGCCATCGAGAACGAGAATCGGCGCCGTGGCCCGGCAAACTGTGCGCTGCTGACATTACTGCTCACGTGTGGGTTGTCCCTCCGCCGAGCATTGTATCCGGCGGCAAGCAAAACCGGAGGCCAGATGGCCTCCGGCTTTCATGGGTGCGGATACGGTCGGTCGGAAAATCAGTCAGCAGCCGCCGAGTGCGAGCAGCAGTGACTGCCGTTGCCGTGAGCCTCGGGAATCGGCTGGTTTAGCGCCGGGTTCTCGTTGAAGAAGCCGTGCGGCTGCAGCATGAAGCTCGCGTAGCCCACCGGCATCACCGGCCAATCTTCCGGGCGCGGCGAGTGGTGGCTGCCCAGTGTGTACCAGACCACAACATCGGTGTCTTCCAGTGAGCGGTCCGCCGCCGTCCACTCTGGCAATCCCGTGCCAGGATGCTGCGCCGGGAAATCACCCGCTGGCGTCTTCTCGTCGTCCCGGTACGGGGTAGCCCAGAAGTGCTTCATCATGAAGCCGGCAC
>JALYWD010000101.1 GCA_030852885.1 Chloroflexota bacterium
CACGAGCTGGGCATCAGCGAGCACACCGCCAAGTTCCACGTCGGGTCATTGCTGGGAAAGCTGGGGGCCGCCAGCAGGACGGAGGCGGTGACGATTGCGACGCGGCGGGGGATTTTGCACGTGTAGAGGGAGTCCGAGAAGCCCGGAGCATCGGCGAGGCGTGGAATCAATTCAGCGATGACGGACGGGTGTCAGGCGCTTTTCCGCCGCAGGTTCCCCTGGGATTCAAACCGCCCTCGTGAATCACGCAACTTTTCTTCCAGCGCCGCAAGCGCTTCGTCTGCAGTGCTCCCGTGCTCAAGATAGAGCAGGGGGCTCCCCCATTTTCCTCCAGCACCATTGAGTGTGGCACTGAAAGGCTTACGTCCCTCAGCAGCCCATTCGGCTGGACCCGTCACACGTGCAGTCCAGTTGTGAGAGGCGTTCGAATCGGCATAGGCCGTTAGACGGAAATCAACACTTCCGATAGTGACATTGCTAAAACGAAGCACCGAGCCGTCGGGGATATCGGTCAGTATCGCTGGATCATCCAGGACATCTTGCATGAATACAGCGGCTTGATCGAGTCGCTGATCGATGGTTGCTTCCTGTTCGGGGGTAAGTTCCCTGGCTTTCATGCCTCTTCTCCCCAGTACTGCCGCCGGTAGCTTCGCCAGTTCGCCCTGATGTCCTGAATACCCATCGTCAACGCTTCACCGAGCGACATTCCCTCGAACCACGTTTTGTCAGAGGTGCCGTCTCGTCGGTACAAATCCCGATGTGGGGTTCCGTGGGCGCTGTCGAAACGGACCACAGGCAACCGCTCACCGGCGTCCATTGTTTCATATTGCGCCGAGAACCAGACGACTTTGCCTCTGTCGGTAATAAAACGCGTCCGTAGCCACTCCATGCCCTCATGATCTAGCAGAAGTTCGAAGCCTTCAATCGGCATTGCATCTGGCGCCGAGTCCTGACATGGACATCGAGTCCTTCCAAACACTCTCGTTGCTTCTCTGCCCACCAAAGCAGAGCGGCAAGCTGACTCCGAAATCCGTGACGTTGCAGGCCGGGCGCCCTATTCGTACGCCATGATGGCCTCGCCCAGGGCGCGCATCGCCTCCGTGATCCGCTCCTCCGGGTGGGCGGAGAAGTTGAGGCGCATGGAGCGGGTCCAGGAGGTGTCCGGGTAGAACCAGGAGCTGGGCAGGAAGATGATGCCCCGGTCGGTGGCGTTCGGGAGCATCACGTCGGTGTTGTACGGCTCGGGCAGGGTCGCCCAGAGGAAGAAGCCACCCTCCGGGGTGATCCAGGTCACCCCCGGCGGCATGTACTCCTCCAGGCCAGCCACCATCGCATCGCGCCGCTTGCGGTAGATCTCGCGGCTGCTCGCGATGTGCTCGTCCAGGAAGCCTTCCGCCGCGTGGTAGATGGCCCGCGTCATGATGCGCTCGTTGTGGATGTCCGTGCCTTCCTTCACATTGAAGAAGGCCGTGTTGAGGCTGGGCGGCGTGACGATCCAGCCGACGCGCAGTCCCGGCGCCAGCACCTTGGAGAAGGTGCCGAGGAAGATCACATCCGGGTCAAGCGAGCGCAACGTCGGTACCGGGTCGCCATCGTACGAAAGCTCACCGTAGGGGTCATCCTCCACGAGGACGAGGCTACGCTCACGTGCCAGATCGACCAGTTGCTGGCGTCGCTGCGCCGAGAGCGTGACGCCCATCGGGTTCTGGTAAGTCGGGATGGTGTAGAGGAACTTCGGCGGACGCGGCAGGCGATCCAGGATCTCCCGCAGGGCATCGACGTTCAGCCCCTCCTCATCGACGGGCACGCCAATCGTCTCCGCCTCGTGTGAGCGGAAGACGCGCAGGGCGTCCATGAAGGTCGGGGCCTCCGTGAGCACGATGTCGCTGGGATCAACGAACACGCGCGCCACCAGGTCAATCCCCTGCTGCGCGCCATTGGTGAGCAGGATTTGGGAGGGATCAACGTCCGCGCCACGCATGGCCATGCGCCGCGCAATCAGTTCACGCAGCGGCTTGTAGCCGCGCACCTCGCCGTAGAGCAGCGTGTCCGGGCCATCCTGCCAGGCCAGCTCGGAGCCGTAGCGCAGGCGATCCAGGGGGATGACATCCGTCGGGGGAACACCGCCGCCAAAAAAGACGGCGTTCGGGTTGCGCTCGGACATCTCATCGACCCACGGCCAGACCGATGTCGCAAACGGCTCAATCCGCTTTGAAACTCCCGCGTCCACGCCTGCGCGCGTCGTCCCCGTCACTGGTGTCACCCTGTCTCGCGTTGCCCGTCTGGCCCGGCGCCGTGGCTTTTCGGCTGATCTTCTGTCAATTGTCGCCTCGGGACCGGCTGTGCGCTAGCGGCGCGCAGCCTTGCCTGGAAGTCACCGGCTTGGTATCTTGCGCCGGCATCTGTACGTACACCCGCTTTCCCCGCAATCAGCAATCGAACGATCCGGCGAGACTGAGGCAGGGGGAAGGTCATGAGTCAGCCGCAGCACGTCCACGGCTCCGGCACGGGGTCCAGCACGCAGTTCGCCGTTGGGGCGTCCTACGCCTGGGATCCCGGCAAGGATGGGTTGGCAAGCATCTACGCCAACCGCATCGTGGAGCGCGGCGGCGATCCACGCGCGATCACCGCCCAGGTGCGGGCGGATCGCATGGGCGTCACCGAACGCGGGGCCGTCAGCCGCGCGCTGATGGAGCGCCCGCGCACGGTGCGCTTCGGGCGCGGCAC